>DAIMHB010000384.1:0-2616 GCA_036723545.1 Beijerinckiaceae bacterium | reverse complement strand
GTGTGGGCGCGGCGCTCCGGCGAATGGGGCAGAAACTGCGCCATAAGGCCACCCGCCCGCCAATGACGCCCCTGCGCCGAAATATGCTCGGCCACAGCCAGACGCACCAAGGTCGGAATTTGCTCGGATTGCTGAAAATAATGATGGGCGGCGGCTTCAAAGCCCTCGCCATTGAGCACCACAACACCCTGATAGCGGGACATATCGCCGCCACGGTCAATGGTGAGGGCCAGATGCCCGTGCCCCATCAACGCAGCCGATGAGAGGGGCCCGGCAGCCTCAAGCTGGGCCGCATCAAAGCGGGCATAGGCGCGCAAACAATCGGGGGCTTCATAATCGACAACAACCATACCGATCACACCATCGGTCTTGGTTTGCAGCTGAAACCGCCCCTCCAGCTTCAAGGCCGAGCCCAGCAAGGCGGTCAGCGCCAGCGCCTCACCCAGAACACGGCACACCTGCGGCGGATAGCCATGTTTGGTGATGATGGTGTCCAGTGCCGGCCCCAGCCGCACCACGCGGCCACGCACATCCAGAGCCTCCACCGTAAAGGGCAGCACAAGATCGTCAGGTGTCGCAGCCACACTCATGCACAGGCTCCAAGGCACCAGCTCAAAATGCCTTTTTGCGCATGAAGACGGTTTTCCGCCTCATCAAACACAACCGAATGCGGCCCGTCCATCACCACATCCGTCACCTCCTCGCCGCGATGGGCGGGCAGGCAATGCATGAAAATCGCGTCCTTGGCCGCCAGTCCCATCAAACGCTCATTGACCTGATAGGGCTTGAGCAGGTTGTGGCGGAAGCGCTCCTCCTCCTCGTCGCCCATGGACACCCAGCAATCGGTGACAATGGCATCGGCATTGCGCACCGCCTCATCGGGGCTTTCGGTCATATTCAGACGGGTGTGATTGGCTTTGGCCCAGTCAGCCACGGCTTTGGGCAAAGGAAATGCCGCAGGCGCCGCGACATTGATGGTGAAATCAAAGCGCTGCGCCGCATGAATCCAGCTCGCCAGTACATTGTTGATGTCGCCGGTCCAGGCAATGGTGCGGCCTTGAATCGGGCCGCGATGCTCCTCGAAGGTCAGAATATCGGCCATGATCTGGCAGGGATGGCTTTTCTTGGTCAGACCATTGATAACCGGCACGCTGGCATTCTCGGCCAGTTCCTGCATGGCCTCATGATCGAGAATACGGATCATGATCGCATCGACAAAACGCGACAGCACGCGGGCCGTGTCGGCAATGGTCTCGCCGCGGCCAAGCTGCATTTCAGTGCCGGTGAGCATGATGGTTTCGCCGCCAAGCTCGCGCATACCCACATCAAAGGAGACGCGGGTGCGGGTAGAGGGCTTGTCAAACACCATGGCCAGCGTTTTGCCCAGCAATGGCTTGTCTGCGGCCGGCTGGCCTTTGACACGCAAAGCCTTGATCCGCGCCGCCTCATTGAGAATATGGCGCAGCTCCTGCGGGGAATGGTCGGTCAGATCGAGAAAATGCCGTATGGATTGAGGATTGGCCTTGGTCATCATGGTCCTTAAAGTGCCTGTTCGAGGGCTGTGCAGGCTGCATCCAGCCGCTGAAATGCTTCAGAAATATCGTTTTCCGTGATAATGAGGGGCGGGAGAAGCCGCGCAACATTGTCACCCGCCGGAATCAGCAGCAGATGCTGATCACGCGCCGCGCTCACAAATTGCGTATTGAGGACGCGGGTTTTGATGCCCATCATCAGGCCTTCGCCACGGATATCCTCGATAATCCTCGGGTGACGGTCTTTCAGCTCGGCCAGACGCTGGCGCAGCAAAAGGCCGCGCTGCGCCACAGTGTCGATAAAACCGGGGGCCAGAACCACATCCAGCACCGCATTGCCCACCGCCATCGCCAGCGGATTGCCGCCGAAGGTGGTGCCATGACTGCCCGGCGTCATGCCGCGCCCGGCCTCAAGCGTGGACAGGCAGGCCCCCATCGGAAAGCCGCCGCCAATGCCCTTGGCCACGGCCATAATATCCGGCGTGACACCCGCATGTTGATGCGCAAACAGGGCTCCGGTGCGGCCGACGCCGGTCTGCACCTCGTCAAAAATCAGCAGCAGGCCATGCTCATCGCACAATTTGCGCAAGCCGCGCAGACATTGCGGCGGCACGGAGCGCACCCCGCCCTCACCCTGAATCGGTTCGATCAGGATGGCCGCAGTCTGCGGGCCGATCATGGCTTTTAAAGCCTCATGGTCGCCAAAGGGTACCTGATCGAAACCCTCGACCTTGGGGCCGAAGCCTTCGATATATTTTTGCTGACCACCGGCGGCGATGGTGGCCAGGGTGCGGCCATGAAACGCCCCTTCAAAGGTGATAATATGGAATTTTTCCGGATGTCCGAGGCTGGCATGATATTTACGCGCCATTTTAATCGCACATTCCAGCGCCTCCGCGCCCGAATTGGTGAAAAACACCTGATCGGCAAAGGTGGCATCAACAAGGCGCTGCGCCAGCCGCTCCCCTTCGTGAATGCTGAACAGATTGGACACATGCCAGACCTTGGCGGCTTGGTTCTGCAGCGCTTGCACCAGATGCGGATGGGCATGGCCGAGCGCATTGACCGCAACCCCGCCGCCAAA
>DAIMHB010000383.1:0-2617 GCA_036723545.1 Beijerinckiaceae bacterium | reverse complement strand
GCCTTCAGGGCTTCATAATTGAAGGTGTAATTTTTCGCCGAGGCGGATTTTGACGCCCAGATCATGGTTTCATGAGCATTGGTGAAGCGCCGTCCGCGAAAATTCGGCATGGGATTGGCCTTGCGCCAGACGATGTCGTTCAAAATCCAGAAGCCCATATCCTGCATCAGCGCGCCGACACGGAAAATATTGTGATAGGAACCGATGACGAAAATGGTTGCATCCTCTTTCATCACGCGCCGCGCCGCGCTCAGCCAGTCCCGGCAGAAGGCATCATAGGCGGCAAAATTCTGGAATTTGTCCCAGTCATCATCCACGGCATCGACAAGACTGTTGTCGGGGCGGTGAAGCTGGCCCTCAAGCTGCAGATTATAGGGCGGATCGGCAAAAACCAGATCGACAGAGCGGGCTGGCAGCGCATTGAGTGAGGCGACGCAGTCACCCAGAATAATTTTGTTTTTAGGGAGTGGTGGGCTCAAAACCTCGGTACGCGAGACCTTTATCCGAGGTTTTGATCCAACATTCCCAGTATATGAAACACTCATGACACACACCGGTTACGCAACTGACAACCGGAGGATGCGGCAATTAAGGTAAATATGGCGTTTATGCGGCAGTGGCGCCCTTGTCCCTTTTCCGAACGCCTTTCATAAGAAACACTTAAAGTGAGCCCAATTCCGGCCTAAACGAGGCTGGCAACCGGCGCAAAGCTGAATCTGTGGTAAGGCCCCGCCCCATATTTTTTTAATGCTGCGAGATGCTGTGCCGTGCCATAGCCGACATGGCGGCTGAAACCGTAAAGATTTTGCGGGTCGATCTGCGCCATCAGCCTGTCCCGTGTCACCTTGGCGATGATTGATGCGGCGGCAACCGACAGGCTTTTGCTATCCCCTTTGATGAGGGCTGTGGCGGGAATCTTCAGATCAGGCGGAATGTCGCGGCCATCAATCAGCAGATGGTCGGGGCGCGGCACCAGCGCGCGCGCGGCGCGGGTCATGGCGGCCAATGTGCTTTGCCGGATATTGATGCTGTCAATTTCCCTTGCCGGGCCATAGGCAATGCTGATGGCCCGTGCATTTTGGGTGATGAGGGCGAACAGCTCTTCGCGCTGCTTGGGCGAGAGTTTTTTCGAATCGTTCAGGCCGCTGGGCAGGTTGTCCGGATCAAGAATGACGGCGGCCACGGTCACCGGCCCGGCCAGTGCGCCGCGCCCGACCTCGTCAATGCCGGCAATCAGGCGCTTGCCTTCAGCATGAAGGGCCGTTTCAAAGGCATAGTCGGGCGTGCTGGCGGCGGATATGGACATGATTATTCCCGGTTAGGCCCAAGGTGAGGGGCAGTATAAGCAATTTCAAAAATATGGCCATCGGGGTCCATAAAATAACCGGAACAGCTGCCGTCGGATTGGTTTTGCGCCGGTTTAAGCACGGTTGCCCCGGCGGATCTGGCGTTTTGCAGATAGGCCTCCACATCCGCAGGGCTGGCGACCGGGATATTTATGGTCATGCAGGGGCAGATACTGTCCATGTCGAAAAAACTCAGCAATCCCGCCGCCTCGATCAATGTGTCTCGTGGCAAAAGCGTGATGCAGATTGGCCCCAGCGTGAAGCATGTCGCAGGGGCCGGGCTTGTGCTCTGTCCCTTTGGCCAGCCAAGCCGGTTATAAAATGCGGTTGCGGACGGCATGTCGGCCACACCTAGCGTCACGCCGAAAAAACCCTGTTCTGTCATGTGTTGCCCTTTTTAGAATAGATTGAGCTGTGTGCCAGCAGGCTGTGGCGGAACAAACAGATCTGTGCGTAATCGGAGGCGGCTCTTGTCAAGGCCGAGCTTCTGGCTGGCCAGTTCAAAGCGTCGCCCCAGCATCCAGGCATAGGGGCCGGTGCCGGTCATGCGCCGGCCAAAGGTTGAATTATAATCCTGCCCGTCCTGTGTGGATTGCACCAGCGAGATAACATGCCGCATTTTGTCGGGATAATGTTCCAGCAGCCATTGCCGGAACAGGTCTTTCACCTCGCCGGTCAGGCGCAGCAGCACATAGCCCGCGCTTTCGGCGCCATAAGCATGGGCGCGGGTGAGGATTGTCTCTATTTCCGCATCATTGATGGCCGGAATGATTGGCGCCACCATAACCGACACCGGAATGCCCGCCGCAGCCAGCACCCGGATGGTTTCCAGCCGTCGGGCGGGCGTGGGTGCGCGTGGTTCAAGTTTGCGGGCCAGCACCGGATCCAATGTGGTGATGGAAATGGCAACTTTAACCAGCCCTTTGGCCGCCATAGGCTGGAGAATGTCGATATCACGCTGCACAAGTGCCGATTTTGTGACAATGCCGACGGGATGGTTGGCCCGCGCCAGAACCTCCAGAATGGAGCGCATCAGCCTGTGCCGCTTCTCAATCGGCTGGTAAGGGTCGGTATTCGTGCCAATGGCAATGAGCTTGGGCTGATAATCGGGACGGGCCAGTTCCCGCTCCAGAACCTGTGCCGCACCTTCCTTGACGAAAAGTTTGGTTTCAAAATCCAGACCGGGGGAGAGGCCCATATAGGCATGGGTGGGCCGCGCAAAACAATAGACACAGCCATGTTCGCAGCCGCGATAAGGATTAATCGAGCGA
>DAIMHB010000382.1:0-2618 GCA_036723545.1 Beijerinckiaceae bacterium | reverse complement strand
TCCTTCTCCCCGTTCATCCTTCGAGAGCCTCAGGATGACGGGGAGAAGGAACGCTGACAACGTGTTTCCGCCTAAAAACAGCACCCTTAAAACGTAAAAAAGGCCCCTTTCGGGGCCTTAATTTTAAAGAAAAACAAGATTACTTGATCTTGGTTTCCTTGAATTCCACATGCTTGCGCACAACCGGATCATATTTTTTGAATGTGAACTTTTCGGTCTTGGTGCGTGCGTTCTTCTTGGCAACATAAAAGAAGCCGGTGTCAGCGGTGGACAGAAGCTTGATCTTGATCGTGGCGGCCTTTGCCATGGTTCCGTTCCTTAAAAAAATAATTGGGCGGAACCTTCCGCCCGTTTCAAAACGGCGTCACACCGTCTTCACAATGGTTGCGCGCAAAATACGGATTTGACCGCCAATGTCAAGCCGCTACAGCTCAACCCGCTGCCATTTGCCATAGCGTTCAAAGAAAAAAGGCACCGGCACATAGGGGGCCATGCGGCTGGCAAGGCGTTTGTCCAGTTCATCCAGCACAATACGGGTGATGGAGGGCAAATCCAGCGCCCTCACCTGCGACAACGGCATCCAGACCAGCTCGGTCAGTTCGGCATCCGGCCCCACCTTGCCCTCGATTCTATGGGCGATTTCGCCTGCATTGCAGCAAAAGAATCGGGCATCAAAGCGTTTGGGCCGCTTGGGCGGGGTAATGGCCCGCGCAATCAGGTGAAAATTTTCAAGGGTCGGAAACACACCCTCCGCCTTGAACTGCGCCCAGGGGCCCGCAGGGGCCGCGTCCGGCGCGCCAAATTCACGGGTGCCGAGCATCAGGCCGGTTTCCTCGAAGGTCTCCCGCACGGCGGCAAGGGCCAGCGCGCGCGCTTTAGCGGCGCTGGGGCGCGCAACCTCAGCCATCAGGCGGGTTTCCACATGGGTGGGCAGCGCGCCCGCCACATTCATCGCATAATCGGCACGCTCACTGCGCCCGCCGGGAAAGACAAACTTGCCGGGCATGAATTTATGCCCCATATGGCGCTTGCCCATCAGCACCTTTGGCACAGCGCCGCTCTGATCGAGCAGAATCAGCGTCGCCGCATCTTTCGGGCGCAGGTTGACGTGCGTTTTGACACGTTCGGCTCCGGTCAGGTGCGGCACAGCGTCATTCATGCGTGATTGCCGGGCAGGTTGGCATCCGCAGCGCCAAATCCGTGCATTTTCATCGCCCATTGCAGGCCCACCAGCCCACCCTTCATAATGGGCAGCAGCCAGAGGCTTAACAGCAACGTGAGTACCGGCCAGACAGAAAAGCTGAACCAATAGGGCACCGGGTCAAAATATTCCTCACCGATCAGAATACCGGTGCCGATAATATGCCCGACCACAAAAATCGTCATATAGGGCGCGGCATCGTCCGAGCGCTGATGGCTGAGGTTTTCGCCGCACACCGGACATTCATCCACCACCTTCAAATAGGCGCGGAACATTTTGCCCTCGCCGCAATGTGGACATTTACCCGCCAGACCGCGCTTGATCGAAGCCCAAGCCGCGCGCGGCGCGCTGATGTTGGAGGGGTGGGTGAGTGAGGTCATGAGACTGTCCTTTTAAGAGCATAGAATATTATATTTTTTACATTTAAGTCCAAGCTGCGTGAGCGTCCCCTCTCCCCATTTAAATGGGGAGAGGGACAGGGTGAGGGGCATTTATAAACTGGTTTTGCCCCTCACCCCAGCCCTCTCCCCGCTTTGCGGGGAGAGGGGGCGATACTGCTTTAAGCGCAACACATTCAGCGCCTTCTGCGCGATTTCCTTCCCTTTGGCCCAAATCTGTCGTGAGCGGAAGCTGACTTATGGTCGCGGGGGCGCGAAGGACGTGCGGCTTTGCCCCCCGTGCTGCGGCCCTCGCTCAGCAATTCAAAGCGCAAGGCCCCTGCCATCGGCGCGGCCTCAACCAGCCTCACCTCCACGCGGTCGCCAAGGCGGTGCGTCTCGCCGGTGCGGCTGCCCACCAGCGAATGGGTGACCTCGTCATAATGAAAATAATCCGCGCCCAATGTTGCCGCCGGAATAAAGCCATCCGCACCGGTTTCATCCAGCTTCACAAACAGGCCGACGCGGGTGACACCGGCAATGCGCCCCTGAAAGGTCGCACCCACCCTGTCGGCCAGATAGGAGGCGATCAGCCGGTCCACGGTTTCGCGTTCGGCAGCCATGGCGCGGCGCTCGGCTGCGGAAATTTTCTCGGCAATTTCAGAAAGATAGGGGATATCGGCGTCTTTCAGCCCGTCCTCGCCCACATCCAGCGCGCGGATCAGCGCGCGATGCACGATCAGATCGGCATAGCGACGGATCGGTGAGGTGAAATGCGCGTAACGGCGCAGATTCAGGCCAAAATGGCCATAATTCTGCGTGACATATTCGGCCTGCGCCTGCGAGCGCAACACCACCTCATTGACCAGATGCTCATTCTCGGTGCCCTTCACCCGTTCCAGAATATCATTGAACTGCGCCGGTTTCAGCACCTGCCCCTTGGCCAGCTTGATGCTGATCGAAGCCAGAAATTCGGAAAGATTGTTGAGCTTTTCAAGGCTTGGCTCGTCATGGGCGCGGTAAATCAGCGGTATGCGGTT
>DAIMHB010000381.1:1060-2621 GCA_036723545.1 Beijerinckiaceae bacterium | reverse complement strand
TTGCCGGGTGCGCGCTCGGCGGGGCGGGTGCAATCCGTGGCTTTGCGCATTTTGAGCGACCGCGAACTGGAAATCGAAAAATTCATCAAGCGCGAATATTGGTCAATTCTCGCCCATCTCAAAACTAAGGATGGCGCTGGCTTCACCGCCCTTCTTGTCGGCGCGGATGGCCAAAAAATCACCCGTCTCGATGTCGGCACCGAAGCTGAGGCGGCCGCCTTCCGCGCGTCGCTGGACAAGGCCAAATTCACCGTGCAGTCGGTGGAGGCCAAGCCGGCCAAGCGCAACCCCTACCCGCCCTTCACCACCTCAACGCTGCAGTAGGAGGCCTCGCGCAAGCTGGGCTTTGCCCCCGCCCACACCATGCGCATTGCCCAGCGCCTTTATGAAGGTGTGGATATTGGCGGCGAAACGGTGGGTCTCATCACCTATATGCGCACCGACGGCGTTGATATGGCCCCTGAAGCCATAGCCAGCGCCCGCAAGGTCATTGGTGCCGAGTTCGGCCCGAAATATGTGCCGGATGTTCCGCGCCGCTATTCCGCCAAGGCCAAAAACGCGCAGGAAGCGCATGAGGCCATTCGCCCGACCGACCTGAGCCGCCTGCCCAAACATATTTCCAAGCGGCTCGATGCCGAGCAGGCCAAGCTCTATGAGCTGATCTGGACCCGCACCCTCGCCAGCCAGATGGAAAGCGCCGTGCTGGAGCGCACCACCATCGACATTCTGGCTGAAGCGGACGCCCGCGAGCTGGAATTGCGCGCCTCGGGGCAAGTTGTGCGCTTTGACGGCTTTCTTGCTCTTTATCAGGAAGGCAAGGATGACGACGAGGAGGAAGGCAATGGCCGCCTGCCGCCGATGACAGTGCGCGATCCTGTCACCCGCGACAAAATCGAAACCACGCAGCACTTCACCGAGCCACCGCCGCGCTATTCGGAAGCCGCGCTCATCAAGCGTATGGAAGAGCTGGGCATTGGCCGTCCCTCCACCTATGCCAGCACCATTGCCGTGCTCAAAGAGCGTGAATATGTCCGCGTCGATAAAAAGCGCCTTGTGCCGGAAGACAAGGGCCGTCTGGTCACCGCCTTTCTGGAGAGTTTCTTCAAGCGCTATGTCGAATATGATTTCACCGCTGATCTTGAGGAAAAGCTCGATAAAATCTCCAATGCCGAGCTGGACTGGAAGCAGGTTCTGGCGGAGTTCTGGGCGCAATTCAATGCCGCCATTGGCGAGACCAAGGATTTGCGCACCACGCAAGTGCTCGACAGCCTGAATGATCTGCTTGGGCCGCATATTTTCCCGGCCAAAGCCGATGGCGGCGACCCGCGCGCCTGCCCCACATGCGGCACCGGCCAGCTTTCGTTAAAACTTGGCAAGTTCGGTGCTTTTGTTGGCTGTTCCAACTATCCCGAATGTAAATTCACCCGCCAGTTCTCGTCTTCGGGCGATGAATCCGCCCGTGTGGAGGGCGAAAAGCCGGGCCAGAAGACGCTCGGCCATGACCCCGCCACCGGCGAGGACATCACCCTGCGCGATGGCCGCTTCGGCCCCTATATTCAGC
>DAIMHB010000381.1:0-1050 GCA_036723545.1 Beijerinckiaceae bacterium | reverse complement strand
ATTCAGCAGGGCGAGGGCGAAAAACCCAAACGCTCCTCGTTGCCCAAAGGCATGAGTCCGGCGGATGTCACGCTGGAAAAGGCGATTGCGCTGCTCAGCCTGCCGCGCGAGGTGGCCAAACATCCCACCAGCGGCGAGCCGATCATGGCCGCGATTGGCCGCTTCGGGCCTTATCTGCAGCACGGCAAGGTCTATGCCAATC
The DNA here is from genome assembly GCA_036723545.1 of Beijerinckiaceae bacterium. Taxonomy (GTDB): domain Bacteria; phylum Pseudomonadota; class Alphaproteobacteria; order Rhizobiales; family Beijerinckiaceae; genus JANXSV01. Next base: position 848 of record DAIMHB010000381.1, on the reverse strand, counting down.
TTGGCAAGGACGATGATGTGCTGGAAATCGGCGCCAATCGCGCCATTGATCTGATCATCGCCAAAGAATCCGGCGCTCCCTCCTCCCGCTTTGGCGGCGGCGCGTCGGGCGGCACAGTGCTCGGCGACCACCCAACCGGCGGCAGCATCACCTTGCGCGATGGCCGCTATGGCCCCTATGTGGCCTGGGGCAAAATCAACGCCACATTGCCCAAGGGCGTCGACAAGGGCACCTTCGCGCTGTCGGATGCGATTGCGCTCATTGATGCCAAGGCCAAGGGCGAGACCACAGCCGCCTCTGGCCGTGTGCTGGGAAACCATCCGCAGGGCGGCTCTGTTGTGGTCAGGGAAGGCCGCTACGGGCCCTATCTCGCCATTGGCAAGACCAATATCAATATCCCCAAGGATATGAACCCCGAGGCGCTCACCCTCTCGGAGGCGCTGGCCATTATCGAGGACAAGGGCGGCCTGCCGGAGGCGAAAGCCCCGGCCAAAAAAGCGGCACCGAAAAAAGCCGCCGCTGCAAAGCCAGCCGCGAAGAAACCGGCAGTGAAAAAGGTGGCGGTGAAAAAGCCAAAGGCGTGAGGGGTAAAGCCACTTCTCGTCATTGCCGCGTAAATCATACGGCGCGGTGGACTGTGCCCATGCTTCGAGACGGCCTTTCAGGCCTCCTCAGCATGACGGGGTTGGTGTTCAAAAACACTTTACAAAACCAATCCCTACATCCTGAGGAGCCTTGGAACAAGGCGTCTCGAAGGATGGGCAGCACCCTTAGTGTCTGTTGCCTTGAGATTGAAACGTCTCCCTCTCCCCGCCGCGCGGGGAGAGGGCCCAAGGTGAGGGGCATTT
>DAIMHB010000380.1:0-2621 GCA_036723545.1 Beijerinckiaceae bacterium | reverse complement strand
CTCCAAAAGGAGAGGGGTTAAAAATTTATTAACTAATATATACTTCAGTCTTCAACAATTACGTTGAGGAATAATGGAGTGAATCGATGATTAAATTGATTAAAGGTGAACAAAAAGGTCTCTTTATGAAAGAAATTGATGCAATGCATCAGCTTCGTAAAAAGGTATTTATGGATCGGCTGATATGGGAAGTGCCTATAATAAATAACTGGGAGATTGATGGTTATGATGCGTTAAATCCCGTATATCTTTTGAGTTATAATGAGTCCGATCGCTTGATTGGTTGTGTTCGGTTTTTGCCGACGATCGGCTTTAACATGCTCAATGATACATTTTCTCAATTACTACCAGAGGGTAAGCGGATCGAGTCCCCATTGATTTGGGAGTCTAGTCGTTTTGCTATCGACCGTGATGCTGACAGTCCGATTGGTCCGAAAGGCGTAAGTCGAGCAACATCAGAGCTGCTTATTGCAATGACAGAGTTAGGCATGAAAGTCGGTCTTACTCACGTTGTGTCTGTTTTTGATGCCCTAATGCGTAGGATTCTCATGCGTGCAGGGAATGGTGGTGAATTGATCGGACCTCCGCAACGCATTGGCACTGTAATGACCTATGCTGCTTTTTTTGAAACCAACCAAGCCGCTGCAGATATATATCGAAGAGCAAGTGGTATTGATTATGATGTATGGATCCCCGAACCTTTGAGCATAGATAGGGCTGCATAAGTGAAAATGTAACAGCGTATCAAATTAGGAGTTGGGTCAATGAAAAATCGATATAAAAAAAATAATCGAGATGCTCTAATTTTAACTGCTTGGGATCTAAATAAGAATCAAAAAATACAATCAGTTAAAAGTATGGTTTCATACTTGATCGATGACTTAAAATCATTGTCTCCTGGCAGCGTAGTCATTGCTGAAATATTGTTATGCTCTATAAACGAGCAGGCAAAATTTTATATAAATAATCATAGAATATAAATACAAAAAATATAGCGTTGCTGATTTTAATAATTCAGCAACGCTATTGATTTTGAAATAATAATTATGAAAAAATCAATGTAAAAATATAAATCACTTACTATTTTTTATTCGGTTTATTTTTTGAATGATTTTTGGTTTTCGACCTTTATTCGGCATGTAAGAGCTATCTTGGTGAGGAAAAAAGCTACGCCGCCTATTGAGCGCCAGAGCAAAATCATGAAACTGGTGGGCCGGGAGGGACTTGAACCCCCAACCAGACCGTTATGAGCGGCCGGCTCTAACCATTGAGCTACCGGCCCCAGCAAGCAGCCTGCTGGAAATATACCGCTCCGCGCTGATATGCAAGACCCGCGCTCAGGCCTTTGCCGTTTCATCGCGCGCAATAGGGCGCGGTTTGCCGTGATCATCCACCGCAACAAAGGTGAAGGTGGCGTCGGTCACTTTTTCCGATATATCTGTGCGAAAGCGCGTGGCCCAGGCTTCGAGGTGAATTTTCATCGAGGTGCGGCCTATGGACTCCACCGCCGAATAAATCGACAGAACGTCGCCCACCTGCATCGGGCGGATGAAGGTCATGGCGTCCACCTTCACCGTGACAACGCGCCCCCTAGTCGTGTTGACGCCGGCAATGCCGCCCGCCTGATCCATCATGCTCATCACCCAGCCGCCAAAAATATCACCATTGGCATTGGTGTCCTTCGGCATGGCAATGCAGCGCACGGTCAGTTCGCCACGGGGGAGGGTCTGGTCGGTCATGAGGCCTCGCTTTTTTATGAAGTGTAACGACAGGTGAAGTGTCGAGCAAGGGCCGAGGCGGCGCAGATGATCGGGAATAGACTTGCCTTGACTATAAATTTCGGCATCATCATGGGATGAACGATGCACCCTCAAATCATTCGCCCCATATGCGGGCGCGGCGCCTGATTGCGGCTTTTCAGCACCGGCTGTCACAGCACAAAGGTGAAGGTGTTGATGAGGTTTTAACGCGCCTTGCCGCGCAAAATCTCGATCTGTTGCGGGAGACGCAGCCCAAAACATTGGAGGTTCTGCGATTTCTTGATGGTTCTCTGACCGAAGCGGCTGAATTTGATACTGAAATTGCGGCCAGCATTGCCGCCTTGGTGCCAGCGCTTGAGTGGATGCAGTCGAGCGCCTATACGGATGCCGTTTTAGGTGCGGGTTTCACCGCCAATTATGGCTGGTGCGAGATCATCGGCCCGCGTGGATTTTTCAAAGGCGATGATTTTCTGCTGGGTCTGCTGATGCTGGGGCCGAACCGGCACTATCTCGACCATCACCATCCCGCACCGGAACTTTACTGGCCGCTGACCGGCGGCACACTCTGGCGCAAGGGCAATTCGGATTTGATCGAGAGGGCGGCGGGCACACCGATCTGGCATCCGGCGCATGTGGTTCACGCCACCAAAACTCTGGACACACCGCTGCTCACCTTCTGGAGCTGGACGCGCGACACAAGCGTGGCCGCGCGGTTGGTGTGAGGGGGCTGCATTGTCCACGCCCTCACCCCGAGGCCCACAAAAGGCGAGGGCGTGAGTCAATGGCATCAATCCCGTGGATGACAATGCCCACACCCGTCATCCAGCTTCCCCCCATCGCGTAACCGCGCTATATATGCCC
>DAIMHB010000379.1:0-2625 GCA_036723545.1 Beijerinckiaceae bacterium | reverse complement strand
TTAAAATTTCTGTGGTCAGAGCCAGTGCCGCTGATAATTTTGCCTCCATGGCCGCGCGCATGGCGGGTCCGGACCATAGCGAGGATTATTTCCGCCTTCTCAACGGGCTGAGCGAGATCAATCATCTGCAAGCGGGCATGAGCTATAAGATGATTTCGGAATAGACTGCGTTGCTGCAGGCCCTGTGCCGATGCGGCCGGAGTGGTTGTAAATTCTATTAATCTGCGTTTGCGCTTCACCCGTATTTAAAAACGAGGTGCAGCTATGAAAGCCCAATTTTCTGATCTCGACCGTGATTTTGTGAAAAGCGCCATGAATGCGCCCTATCTGGCGCGGGAGGACGAGCATGAGCTGGCCTTACGCTGGAAAAATGCTCAGGACAAATCCGCACTGGACAGTATAACCTCGGCCCATATGCGTCTGGCGATTGCGCTGGCTGCCCGTTATCGCAATTATGGCCTCTCCATGGCTGATCTGGTGCAGGAAGCGCATATCGGCCTGATGGAGGCCGCCATGCGGTTTGAGCCGGCGCGCGAGATCCGCTTTTCAACCTATGCTTCGTGGTGGATCCGCGCCTCCATTCAGGATTTTATCCTGCGCAACTGGTCGATTGTGCGTTCGGGCACAAGTTCAAGCCAGAAGGCCTTGTTTTTCAATCTGCGGCGTCTGCGTGCCAAACTCGAACAGGCCGGCCCGGAAAAGGCCCGCACCGCCTTTGCCACCATTGCCGCCGCGCTGCGCGTGCCCGCCCGTGATGTCGAAGCCATGAACACGCGGCTTTCAGGTGCCGATGTGTCGCTGAATGCGCCGGTGTCCGATGAGGATGGGGCCAGTGAGCGCGGAGATTTTCTTGTGGATCACGCGCCTTTGCAGGATGAGGTGCTCAGCGAGGCTTCCGACTCCGCCAACCGCCACGAAGCCCTGAATATGGCGCTGAAAAAGCTCAATCCGCGTGAGCTGACCATTTTGCGCCAGCGCCGTCTGAATGAAAATGCACCGACGCTTGAAATGCTTGGGCAAAGTCTGGGCATATCCAAGGAACGTGTCCGCCAGATCGAGAACCGTGCCATTGAAAAATTGCGTCTGGAAATGACGCGCGAGGCCCGCAAGCTGGCGCATAATTAATAAATAACCTTTCAAATTCAGTATTTTGCGGTAAAATCGCATAAAGAGAACGACAAAATAAATAATGTCGGCTAAATTTTGCCCTGGTCTTCAAGACAGTGTAGTCTTTTATGCGGCGCAAAGATGTGTGCCTGCGCCATTTGAAGCCCAGAGATGCCGGATCCATGAACATTACAAAGGCCGTCCCTTGTCATCGCGCCGCGCCCCTGCCTCGCTGGGGATGTATCGCCTTAGCTGCGCTGGTCTGGAGTGCCGGATTTTGCCAGATGGCTGTTGCGACCCCGTCGATTGTGGTGGATGCCGGAACAGGCGCTGTTCTGGCGGGTAGCGAAGCCAACAGGCCGTGGTATCCCGCCTCGCTGACCAAGCTCATGACCATTTACATCGCGCTCAATGCTGTGCGTGACGGGCGTCTGAGCCTTCAGTCTCCGTTTATCATATCTCAAAATGCCAATCACATGCCGCCCTCAAAGATGGGCTTCAAGCCCGGCACCGAGGTGACCTTGGGCAATGCTTTGAAAATGCTGACGGTCAAGTCCGCCAATGACATTGCGGTGATGCTTGCCGAGGGGATTTCAGGCTCTGTGGCCCAATTTGCCGATGAAATGAACCGGCAGGCGGCCAGGCTCGGAATGGTCAATACGCATTTTGTCAATCCGAACGGTTTGCACAATCCGGACCATGTATCTTCGGCCCGCGACATGGCTGTGCTTGCCCGCGCCCTGTTGCAGGAATTTCCTGATTATGCCGACCTCTATAATATCGGCGCCATGGAAATTGATGGCACTGTCATTCCCACTCATAATGGCCTGCTGGGGCGTTATCCGGGTGCGGATGGCATGAAAACCGGCTTCACCTGTTCCTCCGGCTTCAATATTGTGGCCAGCGCCACACAAAATGGCCGGAAACTGCTTGTTGTTATTTTAGGGTCGACAACGGCCAAGCTGCGCACGGAAAAAGCGGCCGGTCTGTTCAATGCCGGATTTGCCAGCACCACCAGTCTCGGCACCCTCAACACCATTCCCGCCGGAACCGGCCTGCCGCCGGATATGCACAGCATTGTCTGCGGGCATCGCAACAGAAATGCCGTTTTGGAGTCTGAAACCGAGGATCTGTCCGCGCCGATTGTTCCGGCGTCAGGGGGCGCGCCGGCAGCAACAGTGACCATGGACAGTCTGCCCAAACCTGTGTTTACGCCTGTTCCGGTGTTTGCCGGGCGTGAAAGCGGCTGGAGTGGCGAGAGTTTTTCGGCCAGCAATCCGGTGTTCAAGCCTTTGCCGGAGAGCGCCACAGCCTATGTGCCGCAGGCTGGCCCCGATGACCATTTAGCAACGCCGTTTAAAATTGACCCGAATGCCAAGCCGCTGAACCTGACCGGCTCTGCCCTGAAAATCGTGCCGCTTCCGCCTTTGAAAACCGCAGAACTTCACCAAAAACTGAAAAAACCGGTGAAGATCATTAAAAAACCGCGCCTGATGCAGAGTTTTACCACGCATAACC
>DAIMHB010000378.1:0-2655 GCA_036723545.1 Beijerinckiaceae bacterium | reverse complement strand
GCCCTGCAAACACATGCACAGCACCTTGCGCCGCAGGCCTCAGCCTCATTTACCTTTTTCGGCCTGTTCCAGCCAGACCATAAGGCGGCCTCCGGCACTGCCGACCTTGCCCTGATCCATTCCATCGAGGCCGCAGCCCGCACATGGGCACCGCGCATCATTGCCCTCAAGCCGCCGCGACGCAGCATTTTGCAGCATATCCCGTCGCTGGTGGCCGATACTCTGGACAGTGCGGAGATCAGCGCCCTCTATCCGGCACGCCTGCATGACGAATATCTGCAAGACCATCTTTTATCCTTTTTCGTGGCGGATACGGCCTGCAACCGCCATGTGGTGCTGCGCGATAAAGAACGGCTGGTGACACGCCGCCATGGCCATCTGATGCGTTCGGGCGCGGATATGCTGCCCAGCGAGACAACCCTGTCCCTCACCTGCTGGATGCACGGCATATTCGGCGCGCAGCTCACCATCGGCAACACCTCTTTTCACCAGCTGTTTTCGATTTCGCGCGATCCCTATAATATCACCCGCAGTTCAGGCCTGCGTATTCTGGCCGATGTCGGTTATGGCTGGCAGTTGCTCACCATACCCTCAAGTTTTGAGATAGGACTCAACGACTGCCGCTGGATTTATAAAACCGACCAGCGCAGGCTCATCATTTCCGTTGTTGTGTCGGGTGAATCACCGGTCGCCCAATGGCGGATCACCGTTGAGGGGCAGCCCTGCCCGTTCCTGATTTTTGCGCATCTCACCCTTGGCGAGCGCGAATATTCCAGCGCCGGGCGGGTGAAAATCAACCCTGAAACCAAAAGTTTCAGCTTTTACCCCGACCCAAAAGACATCTGGGGGCGTCATTATCCCGATGCGACCTATCATCTCGTCACCAGCACGCCGGAGGCTGTTGCGGCCATCGGCGGTGATGAGCTGCTGGATCAGGAGGGCATGGCACAGGGCGGGCCCTTTATTGCGATGCAAACCCATGCCACGCAGGACTTTTGCTTTGCTGTGACCGGTTCAATGACGGATGCGGCAGACGCGAACCGTCTGGCCACAATTTATTCCACGCCTGTGGATGAAGCGACCATGCGCGCCCCGGCGGACCGGTTCTGGCAAAAGCTCACCGGTGCCCTGCGCCTGCACGGGCCGGATGAAGCGCAGATCGGCGCCATCAACACCCTGCTGCCCTGGCTGGCGCATAATGCGCTGGTGCATCTGACCATTCCGCACGGGCTGGAGCAATATACCGGCGCGGCATGGGGCACACGCGATGTCTGTCAGGGGCCGCTGGAGCTTTATCTGGTTCTGGGACATGATGAAGCGGCAAAATCTATTTTGCGCATTATTTTTGCCCAGCAATATGAACAGCAGGGCGACTGGCCGCAATGGTTCATGCTGGAGCCTTACAGCGCGGTGCAGGATAAACATGCGCATGGCGATGTGATCATCTGGCCGCTGAAAGCGCTGTGTGATTATATTGAGGCCACAGGTGATTTTGCCATTCTTGACGAGGAGATTGCCTGGCGGCGTGAGGACACATTCGAAAAAACGGCGCACAGCGCCACGGTTCTGGCCCATGTGGAAAAACTCATCGCCACCCTGCGCCAGCAATTCATTGCCGGCACCCATCTGCCCCGTTATGGCAATGGCGACTGGAACGACTCGCTTCAGCCGGTCGATCCTGCCCTGCGGGAGCGGATGGTCAGCAGCTGGACAGTGGCCCTGCTCTATCATCAGCTGTGCCGTTATGCTGAAATCCTGCGCCGGAGCGGGCGCAAGCCGATGGCCATTGCCCTGAAAGACCTGGCCCGCGCCATGCGCAAGGATTTCAACACATGGCTCATGCGGGGCGGCACAGTGGCCGGTTATGCCCTGTTTGATCCGGCACAGGCCAAGCCGGAACTTCTCCTCCACCCCGAGGATCAGCGCACTGGTGTGTCCTATTCACTGCTGCCGATGATTCAGGCCATCACCAGCGGCCTGTTCACGCCCAAACAGACGGCTCATCATCTAAAGCTGATGGATACGCATTTAAACTTTGCCGATGGTGTGCGCCTGATGGACAGGCCCATGGCCTATCATGGCGGGCTGGAACGCCTGTTCCGGCGGGCAGAATCCGCCGCCTTTTTTGGCCGCGAGATCGGGCTGATGTATGTGCATTCACATTTGCGCTATGCGGAGGCCATGGCGCATATCGGCCATGCAGAGGCCTTGTGGGCGGCTTTGCTGGTGGTCAATCCCATCTCTGTCACTGAGATGCTGCCCCATGCGGGGCTGCGCCAGCGCAACAGCTATTTCAGCAGCAGCGATGCGGCCTTCAGCACCCGCGCACAGGCCAGCGCAGAATGGCACCGCCTTCGTGACCAGACCATCGAGGTTGAGGGCGGCTGGCGTATTTATTCCAGCGGGCCGGGGCTTTACATCAATATGCTGATCCGCCATGTGCTTGGCTATCAACGACATTTCGGCACACGGCTCCTCAAGCCCTGCCTGCCTGATACTTTGCAAACCCTCAGCTGTGAATGGCCGGGACGACCCGGCCAGAGCTGACAGGGCCTAGAGTCTGTTGCCTTGAGATGGAAACGTCTCCCTCTCCCCGCCGCGCGGGGAGAGGGTGGGGTGAGGGGCATTTTTATGATTCCAAGCCCCTCATCTTAG
>DAIMHB010000377.1:0-2676 GCA_036723545.1 Beijerinckiaceae bacterium | reverse complement strand
CCAACATCCTGCGCCCGCGCAATGCCGAGGCGGTCAAACAGCGCGTCATAGAGCCTGTCCGGCCCGGCAAAAGACGAGGTGTGTGACAGGGTCAGTTGCGCCCCCACAGTCGAGCGCCCTGTTTTCAGCGCCACAACCGGCACGCCGCATTGACGCGCGCGTTCCGCCGCACGGGCAAAGGCCGGAATATCCTCCAGCCCCTCAATATGCAGACCAATGGCCGAGACGCGCAGATCATCAAGAAAAGCCTCGACATAATCGGCAAGGTCACCCTTGGCCTTGTTGCCCACTGTGACCAGATAGGCCAGCGGCATGGCCCGCTGCTGCTGTGTCAAATTACAGGCAATATTGCCGGACTGGGTGACAATGGCCACACCGCGCGCCGCCCGCACACTGCCCTGCTGGTCTGGCCAGAGGGCCGCACCGTCCAGATAATTGATATGGCCATATGTGTTGGGGCCGGTGAGCGCCATAGTGCCGGACGCGGCCACCAGTTGCCGCTCCAGCGCCGCCCCCTCGCCATCCAACTCGCCAAAGCCGGAGGCATAACACACCGCACCGCCCACACCCATATCCGCCAGCTTGCCAATGGTTTCAATCAGCGGCAGGCGCGGCACAGCCACAAAAGCCGCATCCGGCACCTGCGGCAGGTCATCAAGACTGCGCAGGCAGGTTCGCCCCGCCAATGTCTCCCGCTTCGGGTTGACGGCCCAGATCGGGCCGGAGAAGCCAAGCTTGTCGCATTGGCGGATGACTCCTCAGCCTCCCGCCCACCAACAACGACAAGACTTTTCGGTTGCAACAGGCGCGTAAGCGAGGTCATCTTCAGCACCCCAGCGGGCGCAGCAAGGCCCGCGAAATAATATGCCGCTGGATTTCGCTGGTGCCGTCCCAGATGCGCTCCACCCGCGCATCGCGCCAGAAGCGCTCCAGTTTCAGCGAATTCATCAGGCCCATGCCACCATAAATCTGCAAGGCTTTGTCGGTGACGCGCGCCAGCGTTTCGGTGGCGAAAAGCTTGGCCATGGCATAATCCGTATCAGTCACTGTGCCTTTGTCGAGCTTGTCAGCGGCGGCAAGGGTAAGCAAATCGGAAGCGGCGATTTCGGTCGCCATATCCGCAAGCTGGAACGAGACGCCCTGAAAGCGGCCGATTTTCTCGCCAAATTGCTGGCGCTGCGCCGCCCAGTCCAGCGCCAAATCCAAGGTTCGCTGCGCACGGCCCACCGATGTGGCGGCCACGGTCAAGCGGGTGGAGCCGAGCCAGTCGTTCATCAGGTCAAAGCCCTTGCCCTCCTCGCCCAGCAACTGGCTTTTATGCACCACGCAATCATCAAAAAACAATTCGCACTGATGATAGCCGCGATGTGACACACAATGAGGCCCGCGCCGCATGGTGAAGCCGGCTGTGCCCATATCCACCAAAAAGGAAGAAATCAGCGCCTTTTTGCCGCGTTTTGTCTCCTCAACGCCGGTGGCCGCAAAAAGAATGACAAAATCGGCCTTATCCGCATGGCTGATGAAATGTTTGGAACCATTGATCACATAAGTATCGCCGCGCTTTTCGGCGCGCGTTTTCATCGAGCGGATATCGGAGCCCGCCCCCGGCTCGGTCATGGCCAGACAATCATGCCGCTCGCCCTTGATGGTGGGGATGAGATAACGCTCGATCTGCTCTCCCGCGCAGCCCTGCAAAATATTGGACGGACGGCCCACGCACATTTGCAAGGCATAGCCCGCACGGCCAAGCTCGCGCTCCATCAAGGTGAAGCTCAAAGCGTCCAGCCCGCCGCCGCCAAATTTCTCCGGCATATTGGCCGCATAAAGCCCCAGCTCAATGGCTTTGCGCTGAATATCCTGCGCGATTTCGGCGGGCACATCGTCCAGCTGTTCCACAAGGTCTTCATGCGGATAAAGCTCGGTCTCGCAAAAGCCGCGCACCATGTCCACCAGCATCTGCTGTTCTTCGGAAATCGGAAAGCTCATGAATTTGCCTTGCGTTTGAGACCAAGAGTGGTGCCCACCATCGGGTGAACCGGCAGATGCGCATGGGCTTTGCGGATGGCATCAAGACGGGCATAGAGATCAGGCGGCAGCGGACATGAGCGCCCCGCCTTCATATCGACATGCGCCAGCACCTGCTCGCCCACCGCCAGCAGCGCGCCGCTGTCGCCATGCACCATGCTGTGAAAAATATGCAGGCGCTTTTCATCCAGATCGAGCAGCTGAAGCGTGAGACGCAATGGCTCTCCGGTCGATACTTCCGCCAGATTGCGGATGCGCGTGTCCATTGTGTAGAGCGAGAAGCCAGAGGCGCGATAGGCTTCGTCAATGCCAAAATAGCGAAAAAAAGCGTCCGAACTGTCGCCAAACACCAGCAGAAAAATGCTCTCGCTCATATGGCCGTTATAATCGGTCCATTCGGGCTTCACATGGCAGGCGTGCAGGCTGAGCGGCGCGGGGATGGGGGCAGCCGCATCCCAGCCTTTGAAGGGCGTGCCCTCCAGTGGAGAGGTGACGCGGGATGGATATATGTTATTCGCCAAGCTGTTACCCTCATCCTGTCCTTTTCCCTTCTTCGTCATGCTCAGGATGACAAAGAAGGGACGCGCTCAAACTATTCCCTCTCCCCTTGGGAGAGGGTTAGGGTGAGGGTAAACCCTCACCGCTGCTTCA
>DAIMHB010000376.1:0-2681 GCA_036723545.1 Beijerinckiaceae bacterium | reverse complement strand
CCTCATAGCAGCGCCCGCGCATGAGTTTCGATAGACCCAAGGCTATCGAGCAGCCAGTTCTGGCTACCTATTTTGCCCCTGAGCGCATCCGTCACGCCAAATTTACCAAAGCGGGGGGCAAGTCCGGCCATCAGCAGCATTTAGGCGACGCGGCTGCCAAAGCCCCCCGCAACACTATGCTCCTCGATGGTGAGAACCGCGCGATGCGCCGCCGCAGCGGCCAGCACAGATGTTTCGTCAAGCGGGGAAAATGTATGAAAACTCAATACACTGGCCGAAATGCCTGACAGCGCCAGCGCATCCGCCGCGCGCAGGGCCCGCCCCAGAATGGGGCCTGTGGCCAGCAAAGCAATGTCTGAACCTTGGCGCAGTTTAACCGCACGGCCCAATTCAATCTGTGTATTTGCGGAATGGAGTTCCGGCTCTCCGGCGCGGCCAAGGCGCAAATAAGCCGGACGACGACGCTCCAAAAGCTGCGGCAGCAGCGCCATGGCCTCATGCGGGTCCGCCGGACAGGCCACCACCATATTGGGCAGCATCGACATTATGCCCAAATCTTCAACGCCGTGATGCGTATAGCCCTGAGCGCCATAGGCCAGCCCGCCACCCACCGCAATCACAGTCACCGGCAAATCATGGTAACACGCATCATTGCGCAGTTGCTCCAGACAGCGCAGCGTCGGGAAATTAACGATTGAGTAAAGCACAACGCGGCGCCCTGACAGCGCCAGCCCCGCCGCAATGCCCGCCATAGCCTGTTCGCACACACCGACATTGACATATTGGCCCGGCAAAGCCTCGGCAAAACGTTCAAGCACCGAATAGCCAAGATCAGCGGTCAGCAGCATCACATCCGGATTATTGCGGGCATAGGCGGTGAGCACGTCGATGGTTTCGGTTCTCATGCGCCCGCCTCCACTTCGGCCAGGGCCGCAACAAGCTGCGCCGCATCCGGATTGGAATAATGCCAGGAGAGCCTGTCTTCCATGAAGGAAACGCCCTTGCCCTTGATGGTGTGGGCAATGAGGACGGTGGGGCGATCCGCCACAGGCGGCGGGCTTGTCAGGGCCGCCTGAAGCGCAGCATGGTCATGTCCATCCAGCTCATGCACCCCCCAGTTGAATGCGCGGAATTTATCCGCCAGCGGATGCAGATCACTGATATCGGCCACGCGGCCAAAACTCTGAATTTTATTATAATCGACAATGGCCACTAAATTGGACAGGCGGGCGTGTTGCGCAAATTGAATGGCCTCCCAATTCGAGCCTTCATCCATCTCGCCATCACTCAAAACACAAAAACTGCGCCAGCCCGCGCCCGCACGCTGCGCCGCCAGCGCCATGCCCGCCGCCACCGGCAGGCCATGCCCCAGCGAGCCGGTGGAGAGTTCAACCCCCGGCACGGTTTTGCTCACATGCCCGGCCAGTCGCCCGCCATCGGCTGAATAGGTTTCCAATTCGGCTACGGGGAAAAAGCCAGCCTCAGCCAAAGCCGCATAGGTAATGGCTGCCGCGTGCCCCTTGCTGATAATCAGCCGGTCGCGCTCGGGCCAATCGGGCCGGAGCGGGTCCACCCGCAACACCGCGCCATAGAGAACCGCCAGAATATCCGCAATCGACAGGCAGGAGCCAATATGCGAGGCGCGGGCGCGGTGCGTCATGCGCAAGGCATGACTGCGCAAGCGGCGCGCCAAAGCAAGAGTCATAGGCTCGCCATTCATATGCCCGCCTCCATAAATGCGGTGATTTGTGCTATGGTCAGAGCCGCCATATCCTCGCCCCGCGCCCAAGCCGAATACCAATCAGCGGTCATGGCAATGGTTTCCTCAAAGCTGAGGCGCGGGCGCCAGCCCAGCCGCTCATGGGCTTTGGTGCAATCCAGCGTCAAAAGATGCGCCTCATGCGGGGCATTCACATCAGGTGTGATTTCAAGCTGACCCCGACCAAGAGCGGCCACAACAGCTTGCGCCACAGCCCGAACCGGACGATTTTCGCTGGTGTCAGGGCCAATATTCCACGCCTCATCCATGCCCTCCGGCGCGGTGCACATCCGCTCGGCCAGCAGGAGATAGGCGTTTAAGGGTTCAAGCACATGCTGCCAAGGGCGCACGGCATCGGGATTGCGTAAGTGAACACGGCCATCCGGCCCGAGGCAGCCACGCACAATATCCGGCACCAGCCGGTCCTGCGCCCAGTCGCCGCCGCCAATCACATTGCCCGCCCGCACAGAGGCAATGCGGGCTTTGTGGCCACCGGCACCAAAATAGGCGCGGCGCATGGAGCTTGTGGCAATTTCGGCGCAGGCCTTGCTGGCGCTATAGGGGTCATGCCCGCCAAGCACATCTCGCTCATGATAGCCACGCGGTATATTCAGATTTTCATAGGCTTTGTCGCTGGTCACCACCACCACAGCCTGTGTTGAGAGACAATGGCGCACGGCATCCAGCAGGCAGACCGTGCCCAGCACATTGGCGCTGAAGGTCTCGACCGGCGTCGCGTAAGAGCGCCGCACCAAGGCCTGCGCCGCCAGATGAAACACCACCTCCGGCTGCGCCTGCGCAAAAACAGCCTCCAGCGCCGCGTGATCCGTAATATCCGCATGAACAAAATGCCCACGCTGCGATAATCCAAGGAGGTCATGCAGGTTTGGGCTGGTCTCTGGCGGCAAAGCCAGTCCAGACA
>DAIMHB010000375.1:2409-2681 GCA_036723545.1 Beijerinckiaceae bacterium | reverse complement strand
GGTCATGGGTGCGCCTCATGGGCTGAATGTTCGCCGCTGGCGGCACTGACGATGGCTTCCGGCGTGGCCTCCGCGCGGGAAAAGCGCCGCACAAACCGTCCCGCGTGCATCACCTGAATGGAATCGGCCATGCCCATCACTTCCGGCAATTCGGACGACACCAGAATAATAGCGAGGCCCTGTGCCGCCAGTTCGCCCATAAATTCATGCACAGCGGCCTTCGAGCCAATATCAATGCCTTTGGTTGGCTCATCGAGAATGAGAATATGCGG
>DAIMHB010000375.1:0-2399 GCA_036723545.1 Beijerinckiaceae bacterium | reverse complement strand
TGTCGCCAGCCATTTGGCAATCACCACCTTTTGCTGGTTGCCGCCCGAAAGTTCGCCAAGGCGCTGCTCCCAGCTTGCCGCCTTGACGGACAGGCGCTGTCCGAGCTTTTTCGTGGTGGCCAGTTCCGCCGCATAGGAAATGATGCCATGCGTGGCGTGCTGCGCCAGACTGGCAAGGGTGGTGTTTTCACGCAGGCCAAAAGGCTGGAACGTGCCCTGCACCTGCCTGTCCTCCGGCACATAGGCAATGCCAGCCGCAATCGCGTCCGAAGGGGAGGATAAGGCAATGGGTTTGCCATGCACTTTGATGCTGCCGCGCGTGATGGGCGTCAGGCCGAACAGTGCCTGCATCAGCTCGGAGCGGCCCGCCCCCACCAGCCCATAAAGGCACAGAATTTCGCCCGCCCGCAGGCTGAAGCTGGCCCCGTCAAATTCGGTGGGATTGGCGAGATCCTCCACCTCCAGCACCACATCGCCCATAGCGACCTCGCGCTTGGGAAATACATGCTCGATTGAGCGGCCCACCATCAATTTCACCAGATCGGCGGTGGTGACAGCGCTGATCTGTCCCTCTCCCACATATTCGCCGTCGCGCAGGCAGGTCCAGCGGTCGGCAATGCGGAAAATTTCGTCAAATTTATGCGAAATGAACAGAATGGCGCGGCCCTGCGCTTTAAGCTGTTCGATGATGCGGAACAGGTCCTCGATCTCGCGGCTGGAAAGTGCGGCGGTGGGTTCATCCATGATGATGATGCGCGCATCATGCGACAGGGCGCGGGCAATCTCGACCAGATGTTTCTGTGCAACACCAAGGCGTTTGAGCAAGGTGTGCGGCGAAAAATCAGCGTCAAGGCGGGCCAGCAATGCGGCGGCCTCCTCATACATTTTTGACCAGTCAATTCGGCCCAGACGTGTGGGCATATGGCCCATGAAAATATTTTCGGTGACGCTGAGTTCGTCAAACATCACGGTTTCCTGATGAATGGCGGTGATGCCTGCGGCCCATGCGTCGGTGGGGCTGGAAAAGCTGCGCGGCTGGCCTTCGACATGAAGCGTGCCGCTGTCCGGCGTGTAAATGCCGGTGAGAATTTTGACCAAGGTTGATTTGCCGGCGCCATTTTCACCGAGCAAGGCCATGACCTCGCCCGGGCGCAGGTTCAGGCGCACGTCATGCAGCGCCCGCACACCGGGGAAACGCTTGGACATATGCGCAAGTTCGAGAATGGGCGGTGGTTCAACGGCAATGGTCATGCGGCAATCATGGCTTGGGTCTGACGTGTAAAATGGGGAAGAAGCGCCGTCATT
The DNA here is from genome assembly GCA_036723545.1 of Beijerinckiaceae bacterium. Lineage (GTDB taxonomy): Bacteria > Pseudomonadota > Alphaproteobacteria > Rhizobiales > Beijerinckiaceae > JANXSV01. The sequence continues at coordinate 1,094 of DAIMHB010000375.1, read as the reverse complement.
GCGAGGAGGCGAAGCCGACGAACGCAATCCATAGACGTGAATGGATGGATTCGCTTACGCTTGGCTTATGACGATTACAACCCTCACATAGTCCTCCCCCCCATCCTTCGCAGGATGGGGGAGAGTGCTTGATCGTATCTGTTCAAACGATCAGAAAATCTTGGCGAATTTCTCGATGTTTGATTTGTCGAAGGTGAAGGGGTCTGCCATAGCGGCCGAGCCGTCCTCGCCGATCTTGATGTCGCCCATGCGGCCCGCATGGATGGTGGTGCCCGGCGCGCCTGTGGCCTTGCCGGACTGAATCTGCGCGGCAATGGTGATGGCGGAATAGCCAAGGTCAATCGGGTTCCAGATGGCGAATGTATCGGTTGCGCCTGCCAGCACCGCGCCCTTCATTTCCGAGGGCAGGCCCAGGCCGGTGACATAGACCTTGCCGGTCAGGCCCGCATCGGCCACTGCCTTGGCCGCAGCCACAATACCCACCGAGGTCGGGGCAATAATGCCCTTGAGGTTCGGATAGGCTTTGATCAGGCCCTGCGTCTCGCGATAGGATTTATCGGCCACGTCATCGCCATAAACGGTGGTGACCAGCTTCATCTTGGCATAATCCGGCTTGGCCCATTCCTTCTTCATTTCCTCGATCCAGATATTCTGGTTGGTCGCGGTGGATGTGGCGGAAAGAATGGCGACATCGCCTTCATTATGCAGGGTTTTGGCCATCATCTGCACCAGTTTGGAGCCGATGAGCGTGTTGTTGGAGGGGTTGAGGTGCATGATGCGGCCATCCTTGGCGATGCCCGAATCGAAGGAAATCACCTTGATGCCGCGCGCCATGGCTTTTTTGCACACGGGCACCAGCGCGTCGGTGTCATTGGCGGAAATGGCAATGGCATCGACCTTCTGGGCGATGAGCGAGTCAATCACCGCAATCTGTTCCTCGGCGGTGGTTTTGGTCGGGCCGGTGTAGATCACCTCGACATTGCCGAGTTCCTTGGCCGCTTCCATGCCGCCATCGCGCACGGCATCAAAAAAGCCTATGCCCAGCGCCTTGACCACCAGCGCGATACGCACCTTGTCCGCAGCAAAGGCCGGGG
>DAIMHB010000374.1:0-2685 GCA_036723545.1 Beijerinckiaceae bacterium | reverse complement strand
GTCTCCGGCGCGAAAATGCGGGCGAGAAAGCCGATGCGCTGGGCTTCCTCAGCTTTGAAGCGGCGGGCGGTGGCAAATAGATCCATTGCGGTTTGCACCCCCAGCGCCGCCACCACCAGTGCCATGGCGCGGGGCGGATAGCCGACGCCTAACCTGGCGGCAGGAATGCCGAATTCGGTGCCGCTTTCGGCAATGCGCAGGTCACAACTGGCGGCCAGACCCACACCGCCGCCCATGCAAAAGCCGCGGATGGCGGCCAAGGTTGGCTTGCTGAAATGGGCCAGCGCGGCAAAGGCGGCCTCATTGGCCTGTTCATAGGCCTTGCCGCCTGCGGCTGTGGCGCGCACGGTTGAAAATTCGGAAATATCGGCACCCGAACAAAAGGCGCTTTTGCCCACGCCGCGCAGAATGATCAGACGCACGGCGCTGTTTTGGTCGAGTTGCTGCACCAGTTGCGGCAATTTTTGCCACATGGCGATGTCAAAGGCATTGCGGCGCGCCTGATTGTTGATTTCAATACACCCGATGAAATCTGTTATTGTCAGATTTAATGTGTCGGTCATTGCGCCCCCTGTTGAATGCCTGCGTCATATTAGGGGTGAACGGGCTATAAAACAAACATTCAAAAGACGAAGCGGGGGCTGTCCCACTGGTAAATTTGGCCCTGCACCCCAATTATGCTATAAGACCTTGAACTGAGGAGAAACTTATGGCGCAGCAGCAATCTCATGCCGGTTTTGGCAAAAACGTCATTGGCCTTGGCAAGAATGACCCGATTCTGGCGCGGGTGCGGCAGGAGGCGGAGGAGATGATCCGCCATGAGCCGGAGCTGGCCGGTTTCATTCTCTCCACGGTTTTGAATCATGACTCGCTGGAGAGCATCATTGTGCAGCGCCTGTCGCAGCGCCTCGCGCATCAGGAGGTCTCAGCCGAGCTGATCCGGCAGGTGTATGGCGAATTTATTGCCGCAGACCGCAGTTTTGGCGATGCATTCCGCGCTGACCTTATGGCGGTGGTGGATCGTGACCCTGCCTGCAACCGGCTGATTGAGCCTATTCTCTATTTCAAGGGCTTTCATGCCATTCAGACGCACCGGCTGGCCCATGCCCTGCGCGCGGCGGGGCGCAAGGACTTCGCGCTTTATCTGCAAAGCCGCGCCTCGGAAGTGTTTCAGGTGGACATCAATCCCGCCGCGCAATTTGGCAAGGGGCTGTTTTTTGACCATGCCACCGGCATTGTTATCGGCGAGACGGTGGTGATCGAGGATGATGTGTCGATTCTGCAGGGTGTGACGCTGGGCGGCACCGGCAAGGAGGTGGGCGACCGCCACCCGAAAATCCGCCGCGGTGTGCTGATTGGCTCCGGCGCCAAGGTGCTGGGCAATATTGAGATCGGCCGCTGCGCGCGCATTGCCTCCGGTTCTGTTGTGCTGGCGCCTGTGCCCAACAATACGACGGTGGCGGGGGTTCCGGCGCGGGTGGTGGGCACGGCGGGCTGCGCGGAACCGGCCCGCAACATGGACCAGCTTCTGGCAGAAAAACTGGAGATTTAAGGGGTTCATGTCCTCCGCGCAGTCCTGCCGTCATGTGGATGGCCTGAAAATCATACTCGCCAAAGTCTTTGCCACAGGCTAAAACGCGGGCAGCATTTTCAGGAGTCGACGGCGTGAAAAAACATGAAATTCCCAAACTGCAAAAATTTTTGCGCAAGGCCTTCGGCAATGCCGAACTGCTGGTGACGGCTGATCCGAAAAATCCGGACTCTGCCATTGTGGCTTTGGGTGAGCGGCGGCTGGGCAGCATTGTGGTGGACGACGAGGACGGCGACCGCTCCTTTTCCATGGATATCAAACTGCCGGTGGAGCGCGCGGCGCTTCAGCCCTACCTGCGGCTGCTGTTTGAAAATGAAGCTCTGCGGCTCGTCGCTCGCGGCAAAAAGGTGGATTCTGTCGAGCTGAACAATGGCGACGAGTTTCTGGGCATTATTTCAGCCGATGATGCCAAGCTGAAAAGTTTCACCTTCCAGATGGCCATTCTCGATCTCGATCTCGAAGATTTGTGAGACGCTCATGCCTTTGTATGAACTGGATGGCCGCGCGCCCGAACTGCCTGAGGATGGCTCGCACTGGGTTGCGCCTGACGCCAATGTCATCGGCAATGTGCGGCTGGGTGCGGGGGCCAATATCTGGTTTGGCGCGACGCTGCGCGGCGACAATGAGCGCATAGATGTCGGGGCACGTTCCAATATTCAGGAAGGCTGCATTCTGCACACGGATATGGGCTATCCGCTCACCATCGGCGAGGATTGCACCATAGGTCACGGCGTGATTCTGCATGGCTGCACGCTGGGCAATGGCGTACTGATCGGCATGGGGGCGGTGGTGCTCAATGGTGCACATATTCCCGATGGCTGCCTTGTGGGCGCCCATGCGCTGGTCACCGAGGGCAAGAGTTTTCCGCCGCATGCGCTGATTGTCGGTGCGCCGGCCAAGGTTGCAAAGCTGCTCGGGCCGGATGCGGCAGCGCGGCTCAAAGCCTCGGCGGCGCATTATGTTGCAAATGCTGCGCGCCATAAACAGGGCTTGCGCCGCATCGATTAAAAAAACCGGCCTCTCAGGGGTCTGAGAGGCCGGAGAGGTCAGGGCGCTCAAAGGGGGATCCTCTCGCCCTGACAAGCCCTGTCTAG
>DAIMHB010000373.1:0-2688 GCA_036723545.1 Beijerinckiaceae bacterium | reverse complement strand
GGGCCGGGCCGCCTTGAGCCGGGCCTGCCCCGGCCCACCCACACCGGAGAGCACAATATGGCGGGCATAACGCTCAATCTCATCCGCATTCAACTGCATCAATTTTTTGCTCCTGCACGCCCGACAGCCCAGTCCAGCGCCTGTATAAGCCGGTCATTGCCCCAGAACAATTCGCCATCTTCCGCAACAAAGCTCGGCGCTCCAAAAATGCCCAGCCGTCTGGCCTCATCCGTTTCAGACTTGAGCCGCAATTTGACCGCATCGGTGGTGGCGCGCTCCAGCACCTGCGCCGCATTATGACCCAGCTGCGTCAAAATTTCAGCCAGCACCCCGCGCTCGGCAATGGCCTTGCCCTGCGAAAATTCAGCGCTGAACACCGCACGGATAAATGCGCCCCGCGCCTCCTGCGCCAGCGCCAATGTTGCGCGCGCCGCCAGAAGCGAATTTTGCGGAAAAGGATCGGGCTGAACCCAGGGCAGGCCCTCATCGGCGCAGATCCGCTCAAGATCGCGCCACATATAGCGCCCCTTGGCGGGATAAATATTGAAGGGTGAATTGCGCCAGCCCTGATCAGCAAAAATCGGGCCCAGCAGAAACGGTCGGTAACGCACGCTCACGCCGCGCTCCTGCGCCGCAGCCTCCAGCCGCATCGCCGCCGGATAGGAATAGGTGCTGGCAAAATCGAACCAGAAATCCAAACGATTGATGAATGTCTGCGTCATCCTGTTCCATCCCCAAAAGCGACAGTGCCGCGATGGGCACAATGCACAAAACCCTCTGCGCAGACACTCCGAAAACACCATTGAAGCGGCCACGCCCCGGTGCTTTAATACGGCTCTCATAGAGATAGGGATGACACCATGACTGTTCAATCCGCGCTGGCCTTTGCAGGCGCTTTCTTCATTCTGGTGCTGGTGCCAGGCCCCGCCATAGCCACCATCATATCGCGCACCCTCTCCTCCGGCAAGCTGACAGGTTTTGCCCTGACAACCGGCTTTATTCTTGGCGATTTTGTCTTTTTAAGCGTTGCCGCATTTGGCCTGTCGCAGGTTGCCACCACGCTGGGGCCAATGTTCCAGATGGTCAAATATATCGGCGCGGCCTATCTCGCCTATCTGGCCTATAAATGCTTCACGGTTCCGGCGCGGGCGCTGGATGTGCAGGCCGTCAAAGCCGCCTCACCTGTGAAGGAAATCGGCTCGGGCCTGCTGCTCACCTTGGGCAACCCTAAGCCGATTCTGTTTTACAGCGCGCTGCTGCCGACATTTTTTGATGTCACGCATCTGCGCCCGACAGACCTGCTGACGCTGGCTCTTATTATCATTTGTGTGGCCTATGTAGTGAACGGCGGCTATATCCTGCTGGCCGACCGGGCGCGGCAGGTGTTTCGCTCAACCTCCGCCGTCAAAAAGCTCAATCAGGCCACCGGCACTGTGCTGCTGGGCTCAAGCCTTGCCATTGCCACGCGCTGAGGCTTGGCCTAAAAGCCCACGCATAGATTAAAGGTTGGCTGATGCATAAATATATCATTTTGACTGTGGCCCTGACGCTGCTCACAGGGCTTATCTTTTTCCTGTTCCCCAACCTTGATCTGGATGTCGCCCGCAGTTTTTATAATCCGCAGAGCGGTTTTGTCGGCATAACCCCTTGGGGTCGCATGGGCCGCAGCATTGGCGCCGATGTGCCCTTCATTGTGCCCGGCGTGATGCTCATCGCCTATATCCTGAAGCGGCGCGGCTGGAACATGCCCTATGCGCCGACCGGAAAAAGCCTGATTTTTCTCGGCTTGTCCTTCGCGCTCAGCACCGGCGTATTGGTTAATCTTGTCATGAAAGACCATCTGCACCGCCCGCGCCCCAGCCATGTAACCGAATTTGGCGGGCCGTGGGACTATCGCCCCTTCTACCAGTTTGACGGGCAATGCCCGCGCAACTGCTCCTTTCCTTCCGGCGAGGCTTCCGCCGCTTTCTGGCTGGTGGCCCCGGCCAGCCTTGCCCCTGCACCCTATACGCCGCTGGCGATTGGCGGCGCGCTTGTCTTTGGCGCGGCCACCAGCCTGCTGCGCATGGCTTTTGGCGGGCATTTTCTCTCCGATGTGCTGTTTGGCGGCTTGCTGACCCTGCTGGTGAATTTTGCCGTCTACCGATGGGTTTTTGGCCGAAAATCGGGTTGAAAGTCCCCTTGCCTTAACCACCGGTGCCGCTATAGTCCGGCGAAATTTCATATCAAGAGAAAAGCCATGTCCTCCTCCAAAAAAGACATTCAACGCGTTGTTCTCGCCTATTCCGGCGGGCTGGATACATCCATCATCCTGAAATGGCTGCAAACCACCTATGGCTGCGAAGTGGTCACCTTCACCGCTGACCTTGGCCAGGGCGAGGAGCTGGAGCCCGCCCGCCAGAAGGCGCTGCTGATGGGCATCAAGCCTGAGCATATTTTCATTGAGGATGTGCGCGAGGAATTCGTCCGCGATTATGTCTTCCCAATGTTCCGCGCCAATGCGGTCTATGAAGGGCTTTATCTGCTCGGCACCTCCATCGCACGGCCCTTGATTGCCAAAAAGCAGATCGAAATTGCCCGCAAGGTGGGGGCTGATGCAGTCGCGCATGGCGCCACCGGCAAGGGCAATGATCAGGTGCGCTTCGAGCTGGGCTATTATGCGCTTGAACCCGACATCAAGGTGATTGC
>DAIMHB010000372.1:0-2690 GCA_036723545.1 Beijerinckiaceae bacterium | reverse complement strand
TTCCGATGGCTGGCTGGCGGTGGCGCTGGCCGAGATGGCGATGGCCGGTCATATGGGCGCAAGCGTCGAGGCCCCCGCGCATCTGCCCGCGCATGGCTTCTGGTTTGGCGAGGATCAGGCGCGTTATCTTGTCACCTGTGCGGATGCGCATAGGACTGATATTGAAGCACAGGCAAAAATTGCCGGTATTTCTCTAATATTTTTGGGCAAAACCGGCGGCACGACATTGAATCTTGGCGACGCGCGGCCAATATTGGTTACAGATCTGGCGCAGGCGCATGAAGCTTTCCTGCCCGCCTATATGGGCTGATGGTGCAAACTCAATCAAGGATGATGTGAATGGCAATGGAATCGGCTGAAATTGAACGTCTCATCAAGGCCGCATTGCCGGATGCGCAAATCGAGATTCGTGATCTGGCCGGTGACGGCGACCATTATTCCGCAACTGTCATTTCAGAAGCCTTTAAGGGCAAAACCCGCGTGGCCCAGCATCAGATGGTCTATGCCGCCCTGCAGGGGCAGATGGGCGGGGTGCTGCACGCGCTGGCCTTGCAGACATCCGCACCCAAATAAGTTATATTCACAGCCTATCGCATATTGAGGTTAAAAATCATGTCTATTCAGGATCGTATCAAGGCTCAGGTCACCGAAAACGACGTTGTTCTGTTCATGAAGGGCACGCCGCAATTTCCCATGTGTGGTTTTTCCGGTCAGGTGGTGCAGATTCTCGACCATGTGGGCGTGCCCTATGTGGGCGTGAATGTTCTGGAGGACGCGGACCTGCGTCAGGGCATCAAGGATTTTGCCAACTGGCCGACTATTCCCCAGCTCTATGTCAAGGGTGAGTTTATTGGCGGCTGCGACATTGTGCGCGAAATGTTCCAGTCCGGCGAGCTGGCCTCACATCTGGCCGAGGCGGGTGTTGAGCTGAAGGCGAAGGCTTAAAATCTGGATTAAGCCTTCGCGTCCTAGAGTGAAGGCTTAAGGCCCGACTGCGGCCTTTATGAAGGCCTGAGCATCTTGGCTGGCCCAGTCTGCCGGGCCAGCCAGACTGGCCAGTTCGCAGCCCTCCGGCGACACAATCAGGCTGGTGGGCATCCCAAAGGCCTTGCCGATGGTTTTCAGGCTCTGAAATGTATCGGCAGAGGGGTCTGCATAATAGGCGAGATGGCTGACATTGATCTCGTTGAGAAATACCTTCGGATGGTCGAGGTTGCGCTGGTCAATATTGACCGCCACCACCTCGAAAGCGGAGTTGCCGGACACAGCCTGTAGCTGATCCAGCGACGGCATTTCGGTGCGGCAGGGCACGCACCATGTCGCCCAGAGATTGAGCAGAACGGTCCGGCCCCTGAAATGGCCAAGATCAAGTTTTTCGCCCTTCGGGCCTGTGAACTCCAGTTTCGGCAAAAGGATCGGCGATGAATTGACCGAAACCGCCGCCACCTCGCCCTTGGCCAATGGCGCCATGCGGACGGCAACGGCTTTTGCGCCCGCACATTCCCCCGCGCTGGTATTTTTATGGACGCTGCGGTATAGGCCTGCACCAAGCACAAGCACCAGAAACGCCATGCTGACAATGTTCAGCTGCGGCAGGGATTTGAGTTTGAACGGGTTGGACATTTTTGGGCCATCAGTGAAAGAAATATGCTATTCGCATAAGCTGATCCGAAAAATCTGCAAGTTTTTAAAATAGGCTCTAGGAGCGCATATGAGCAATAAAATGTGGGGCGGCCGCTTTGAAACCGGCCCTGATCTTATCATGGAAGAAATCAATGCGTCGATTGATTTTGACCGTAAATTGGCCCATCAGGACATTGCAGGGTCAAAAGCCCATGTGGCTATGCTGGCCGAGGCCGGAATTGTCAGTGCCGATGATGCTCTGCGGATCCGCAACGGTCTCGACAGCGTCAAGGCTGAAATTGACTCCGGCACCTTCACCTTTTCCCGTGCGCTGGAGGACATTCACATGAATGTCGAATCGCGCCTGGCCGAACTCATTGGCCCCGCCGCTGGCCGCCTCCACACCGCCCGCTCGCGCAATGATCAGGTGGCGGTGGATTTCCGCCTCTGGGTGCGCGACACCATTGACACGCTGGACGGGCAACTTGCCGCTTTGCAAAAGGTGCTGGCGCAGAAGGCGTCGGATTTTGCCGGCGCGGTGATGCCGGGCTTTACCCATCTGCAATCGGCGCAGCCTGTGACCTTCGGCCATCATATGCTGGCCTATGTCGAAATGTTTGGCCGTGACCGCTCGCGCCTGCGCGATGCGCGCGCGCGCCTGAATGAATGCCCGCTGGGCGCCGCCGCGCTGGCGGGCACCAGCTTTCCGATTGACCGGCACATGACCGCCAAGGCACTGGGCTTTGACCGGCCCACCGCCAATTCACTTGACAGTGTGTCGGATCGGGATTTTGTGCTGGAAACCTTGAGCATAGCCTCGATTTGCGCGGTGCATCTGTCGCGTTTGGCGGAGGAAATCGTGCTCTGGGCCACGCCGCAATTTGGCTTTGCGCGGCTGTCGGATAAATTTTCCACCGGCTCGTCAATCATGCCGCAAAAGCGCAATCCCGACGCCGCCGAGCTGGTGCGCGGCAAATCGGGCCGCATTATCGGCGCGCTCACCGGCCTGCTGGTGGTGATGAAGGGTCTGCCGCTGACCTATTCGAAAGATATGCAGGAAGATAAGG
>DAIMHB010000371.1:0-2697 GCA_036723545.1 Beijerinckiaceae bacterium | reverse complement strand
GGCTGTGAGCGGATGATTCAGATCAATGCTGCCCGTTCAGGGCCGCGTTAAAAAACCCTTATGATTGATCGCCTTCGCCTCGCCAGCCTCAATGTGCCCCGTTACACGTCCTATCCGACTGCGCCGCATTTCAGCGCTGCGGTGAGGGGGGACACGGTCGAGCGATGGTTGGGCGAACTGGCACCCGATGCGCGGATTTCAGCCTATTTTCATGTGCCTTTTTGTCAGTCTATGTGTTTTTATTGCGGCTGCAACACCAAGCTGGCGCGCAAAATGGCGCCGGTGGATCTATATACCGACCATCTTATTCAGGAACTGGAACATGTGAGCACCGCCAGCGCCGCGCATGGCGTGACCGATGTGCATTGGGGCGGCGGCACGCCTTCGGCTTTGGGGGCGGCGAATCTGCGGCGACTCTGGGCGGCCTTTGCCGCGCGCTTTGACCTCTCTCACCTGTCGCATCATGCGATGGAGCTTGACCCGCGGGTGCTCACCGCTGAATTTGTGGCTGTTATGGCCGAAATCGGCATCAATCGGGTCAGCTTTGGCTTGCAGGACTTTAATGCCGATGTGCAGGAGGCGATTGGCCGCGTGCAGCCGTTGGATAAGGTGCAAGAGGCTTTTGCCCTTGTGCGCAACGCCGGTATCGACAATATCAATGTCGATCTGATTTATGGCCTGCCGCACCAGACTCTCGCCCATTTGCAGGACAATATCCGCCAGACTGCGGCGCTTAATCCGGATCGGGTTTCGGTTTTTGGTTATGCCCATGTGCCGTGGATGAAAAAGCATCAGCGCCTGATTGACGAGGCCGCCTTGCCCAATGCCGAGGCGCGTATGGAACAGGCCGATGCTGTCAACCGGCTGCTGATTGAGGCGGGTTATGTGGCCATTGGCATGGATCATTATGCCAAGGCCGATGACGCCTTATGCGCAGCGGCAGAGCAGGGCGCATTGCACCGGAATTTTCAGGGCTATACCACCGATTGCGCCGATGCGCTGATCGGTTTTGGTGCCTCCGCCATCAGCACCTTGCCGCAGGGCTATGCCCAGAACGAGCCGACCATCGGCCCTTACAGTCAGGCTATTGCTGCGGGGCGTCTGGCCACCTGTCGCGGCCATGCCTTCTCGCGCGATGACAAGATCCGCGGCGCGCTGATCGAGCGGCTGATGTGCAATTTCAGCGTTGATATGGCTGAAATCGCCCCTGAGGCCGATTTGACCGGCGCTGTTGCGCGGCTTCATGCGCTGGCGCAGGACGGGCTGGTGCATATTCATGGGTCACAGGTGAGGATGACCGAGGCGGGCCGCCCTTTCGTGCGGGTGGCGGCGCAGGCTTTTGATGCTTATTCTGGGTCTGCGGCGCAGTTTTCCCGCGCGGTTTAGCTACATCAGCCGAAAGAAATCCGGATCAATTTCAATTTCCTCGACAATTTTGGTATGAACGCCGAGTTTCAGGCTTTTGAGCAATTCACATAAGGCGTCACCATCCACAAGGTCGATCGGCAAAACGCCGGGCCTCGCGGCCTCTGTATAGGCTGCGGTGGTAAAGCTGGAGGTGGTGAAAATCAGGCCTTTTTCGGCGCGCCCCGTCAAGGCACCGCGAAAATCCCTGATCTGCGGCGCACCCACGGGATTGCGCCAGCGTTTGCATTGAAACATCACATGAAAAGACAGCAGGTTGACCCGTAAAATGCCGATGCCGTCGATGCCATCGTCACCGCTGCGCCCGGTCACCTCCACACGGATGAAATGGCTGGCCCGCAGAATGCGCTGGCACAGCCGCTCAAAGGCATCCGGCTTCATCGCCAGAATCACCTCGATCAGGCGGGATTGCCATGATGCGTGCTGATGTTCCCGGTCTATCGCCTCCAGTTCGCTGATGGCCGGTGCGGGCGCGGTGCGCGCGCTCTGTTTCAGAATGGCCAGCAGGGAGTCGGGCGGGAGGCTTTGCGCCTGTCGGCCTGCGTCTGTCAATCGCCAGTGGCCATGGGGCTGCGGCTCGATCAAGCCCGCGACGGTCAGGCTGGTGCGGGCCAGCGCCAGCTTTTGCGCCAGATGTGTCGCCGCACGCGGGTCCGGCGTCAGGGTCTTGTGCTCCTGCAATGCGCTGATAACCCAGGAATTTATATATTCGGCGCTGCAGGCTTCGTCACGTTCGGCCAGCGCCATGAGAATGGGCTTGAGCACCATGTCTATGCGCAGATCAGATGTTGAGGTCATTCATGGCTCACAGTTTGGCTTGCTGTGGAGTTTACACAGAAACAGCCATTTGAGTTATAATATGCCGGTTTATGTTTAGCCAAGCTGAGAACACTCATAAATCTGGCGTAAAGAGCGTTGCAACAGAGCCGCAACACAGTCAAACATTGAAAATGACTGTTGTTATATGGAGAGAAGATGGTGCGGACGGCGGGAATCGAACCCGCACACCATAAGGCGAGAGATTTTAAGTCTCTTGCGTCTACCAATTTCGCCACGTCCGCGCGCTGAATTCAGACCTGCCGAATCCAAAACCGCACTCTTCGATTAGCCTGTCTTTTCGCCTGCGGCAAGCGGTGTTTCAAGTGGGCCGGCGCTGGCCTTCAGGCCTTTTTCCCAATAGGCCTTCACCCATTTGACCGGCCCGCGACCGGCTTTCAGCCCCTTGCCCCAGCGCGAATCCACATCGCCGATCAAATGGTCAGGGTGGGGATA
>DAIMHB010000370.1:0-2709 GCA_036723545.1 Beijerinckiaceae bacterium | reverse complement strand
CTGATCGAGGCGGCAGACCTCGTCACCGAGATGACGCTGGTCAAACATCATTTTGCGGCGGGTGTCAAAGCGCAGGTGGGGATCGAGTTTTGAGTGCAAAAGCATTGATGTTTCAGGGCACCGGCTCGGATGTTGGCAAAAGCCTGCTGGTGGCGGGTCTGTGCCGCGCCTTCACGCGGCGCGGCCTCAAAGTGCTGCCGTTCAAGCCGCAGAATATGTCCAACAATGCGGCGGTGACCGCCGATGGCGGCGAGATTGGCCGCGCGCAGGCCTTGCAGGCGCGCGCCTGCCGTGCGCCCACCTCTGTGCATATGAATCCGGTGCTTTTGAAGCCGCAAAGCGATGTCGGTTCTCAGGTGGTGGTGCAGGGCAAAATTATGGGCAATGCCAAAGCGCGCGATTATCAGGTCTTAAAGCCCAAACTCATGGCCTCGGTGCAGGAGAGTTTTGCCCATCTGCGCGCGCAGGCCGACCTTGTGCTGGTGGAGGGGGCAGGCAGCGCGGCAGAGGTGAACTTGCGCGCCAATGACATTGCCAATATGGGCTTTGCCATTGCTGCGGACGTGCCGGTGGTGCTGATCGGCGATATTGACCGCGGCGGGGTGATTGCGCAAATCGTCGGCACCAAGGCCGTGCTGGATGAGCTGGACGCGGGCCAGATCAAGGGCTTTATCGTCAATCGCTTTCGCGGCGACCCGACTTTGTTCGAGAGTGGTATGGGTTTGATTGCAGAGAAAAGCGGCTGGGCGGCGCTGGGGCTAGTGCCGTTTTTTACGCAGGCCTCGCGCCTGCCCGCCGAGGACGCGGTGGCGCTGGACAAGCGCCAGACGGCGGGCGCAGGTTCCCTGACCATTGCGGTGCCCATGCTGGCGCATATTGCCAATTTTGATGATTTTGACCCGTTAAAGTTAGAGCCGGAGGTCAATCTTGTTATGGTGCCGCGCGGCGAGCCGATTCCGGTCTGTGATCTGATCATTCTGCCCGGCTCCAAGGCCACCATTGCCGATTTAAAACACTTCAGGGCGCAGGGCTGGGATATTGATCTGGCCGCGCATATCCGGCGCGGCGGCAAGGTTTTGGGCATTTGCGGTGGCTTCCAGATGCTGGGCAAGGCCGTGCATGATCCGGAGGGGATGGAAGGCGCGCCTGAAAGCATCAAAGGTCTTGGCCTGCTTGATGTGGAGACCACGCTTACCGGCGATAAGCGGCTGCTGGAGGTGTCCGGCCACTCCATTGAGGGGGTGCCATTTCATGGCTATGAAATGCACATTGGCCGCACCAGCGGCCCCGATTGCGCGCGCCCACTCCTCACCTTTGCCGATGGCCGCACGGATGGCGCGATCTCCGCCAATGGTCAGATCAAAGCCTGCTATGTGCATGGGCTGTTTGCCCATGATGGACAGCGCAGCGCATGGCTCAACTGGCTAGGGGGCGAGGCGTCCGGCCTCAATTATGAGGCCGAGGTGGATGCGGTTCTCGATGCTCTGGCCGCGCATCTGGAGGCACATCTGAATCTGGACGCGCTGCTGGCTCTGGCGCGCTGATGCACCAGCGCGTCAAATTGCCATTGCCAGTCCCGCAATCGCCAGGGCCTGAATGAGACAGGCTTTGCGATAGAGGCTTAACCCTCGCGCAATATCATCCGCACTTGCTTCGCGCCGCCCGTTGCCCATGAAGGCGTCCTCGACCATCTCCTCACCATAGAGGCGCGGGCCGGCAAGCTGAAGGCCCAGCGCGCCCGCCATGGCGGCTTCCGGCCAGCCGGCATTGGGCGAGCGGTGCTTGCCCGCATCCCGTCCCACTGATGTGAGCGCTGCACCTTCCCAAGCCCTCGGTGTGATCAGCGCCGCGAGTATCAGCCAGAGCGCGGCAAGGCGTGAGGCGGGCAGATTGATGAGGTCATCAAAGCGCGCTGCCGCCCAGCCAAACTGCATATAGCGCGCATTTTTATGGCCGATCATGGAATCGGCTGTATTGGCCGCCTTATACATGGCCCCGCCGGGCAGACCCAGCGCGCACAGCCAGAAGATGGGTGCGACAATCCCGTCGGAGAAATTTTCAGCCAGACTTTCCAGCGCCGCGCGCGCTACCCCCGCCTCATCCAGCACGGAGGTGTTGCGCCCGACAATCATGGCAACGGCGGCGCGGCCCGCTTCCAGATTTTGACGCAAACCCCGCTCGACCGCCCGCACATGCGTGAAAAGCGAGCGCTGCGCAATCAGGGTTGAGGCCAGAATCGCCAGTTTCAGCAGGCCGGAGAGGTCATGCAGCATCAGGCTTTGCAGGGCGATTGCGGGCAGGCAAGCCAGCGCCAGCAGCACGATCAGCGCCAGAACGCCCTTCAGGCGTCGCGCAGGGCCATGATTGAGCCGCTGCTCCAGCCATGATAAAGCTGCGCCCATCCATGTGACCGGATGGCCCACGAGCTTGTAAATCGCATCAGGATACCCAAATAAACCCTCAATGATGAGGGCCGCCAGGGTCATGTGAAGGGTGAATTGCATGGAAGAGACACTCGAATCGCTCCGCATCCTAACCTATCATGGTGGCAATCTCGATGTCGCAAAACGACTTTTTGCCGAGGCGCCGCATCCGTGGATCGTCCGCTAGGTCTCCTAGGAGCGGGCTCATACGGTGGGCGTAGATGACCCGGCAGAGGACGTCCGATCCGTCGGGGCGCTCCGCCCACCAGGTGAACGGGTCGGAGCG
>DAIMHB010000369.1:0-2710 GCA_036723545.1 Beijerinckiaceae bacterium | reverse complement strand
GGTTGGCACGGCCTGCCACCGCATTTTGTTCATGCAGCAGCGTCGGAATTTTGAGATATTGTGCCGCCAGCACCGGCGGAACAGTGGGATAGCCGCCAAAGCCAACCACGCAGCCGGGTTGGTGTTTGCGCAGCAGGGCGCGCGCCGTCCACAGGCCGCGCCCGATCATCAGCGCGGCTTTGATTTTGCCCAGAACCGAGCCGCCGGTGGGTGTGGCCGAGGGCGTTGCATGAATGGCGCTGGCCGGAAAATCACTGGCATATTTCAGCGCGCGTTCATCGGTCACCAGATGAACAATGGCGCCATGGTTTTGCAGCGCAATGCTCAGCGCCTGCGCCGGAAACAAATGTCCGCCGGTGCCGCCCGCACATAAAAAAATAGGCTTGGGGTTCATATCAGGGCCTCGTCCTTCGGGTTGCGGCTGCGTTTGTCGGCGGCAATTTCAGAGCGTGGCCGTTTGCGCGTGACAGCAAGCAGAAAACCTATTGTAATGGCCATGGCAACCATGGAGGAGCCGCCGTAAGAGATAAAGGGCAATGTCATGCCTTTGGCCGGCATCAGGCGCAGGTTCACCGCCATATTGATGCAGGCCTGAGTGCCAAACATCACCAGAAGCCCCGTGGCGGCAAAGCGGGCGAAGGGGTCTTCGTTGCGCGCTGCCTGCATCAAGCCCCGCAGCACAATGAATGCAAACAGGCTCACAACAACCAGTGCACCGACAATGCCGAATTCCTCGCCGGTCACGGCAAAAATAAAGTCGGTGTGGCTGTCGGGCAGAATGCGTTTGATTGTGCCTTCGCCCGGTCCCTTGCCCAGCCAGTTGCCGTTGATGAAGGAATCAATGGCCGTATCCACCTGAAAACTGTCGGCACCATTGCCCTGTCCCGGATCCAGGAATTTCAGAATTCGGGTGTGGATATGCGCCACAAAATGGAAAGCGGCCAGCACACTGATGCCGCCGAGGCCCATCAAGCCCACAACCCAGACCCAATGCAGCCCCGCCATGAAAAACAGCGCGCTCCAGGCAATCGTAATCAGCATGGTCTGGCCGAAATCGGGCTGTGACACCAGCGGTATAATGGTGATCGGCAGCAGAAAAAATCCGATCCATGTGCCGGGCAGGCCGGTGCGCCGCGCCCCTTCCGAAAAGGCCCATCCCGCCAGCACCGCAAAGGCCGGCTTGATAAATTCGGAAGGCTGGATGCCGAAAATCCAGCGGCTTGCACCCTTGGTTTCCACACGGTGCATGATGGTGATGATAATCAGCGCATAGCTGACCGCAAACAGCAGCAATGCCGCCCGGCGCACCCAGCGCGGCGGCAAAAACGACACTCCGATCATCAGAACAAAAGCCACGCAGATGAACACCACCTGCCGGTTAACATAAATGAATGTGGGCGTGCCCAGGCGTTCGGCTTCAGGTGGGCCGGCCGCCATGATCATGACCATGCCGACAACCATCAGGGCCAGCACGGAAAACAGCAGCCAGCGGTCAACAGTCCACCACCATTTGCTGAACGGGGATTGCTCCGCCCGAGAGATCATTGTGCCATCAGCCCTTTCACCAAGGTGCGGAAAGCCTCTCCGCGTTGCTCGAAATTGGCAAACTGGTCATAGGAGGCACAGGCCGGAGACAGCAGCACCGTGGCGGGCGCGCCCGAATCTGCGGCATCGCGTGCCGCGTGCCGCGTGGCCACATCCAGCGTGCCGCACAGCTCGTAAGGAACCTGCCCTTCGAGGGTTCTGGCAAAATCCTGAGCCGAAGCGCCAATCAGATAGGCGCGGGCAATGCGTGAAAACAACGGCCTGAGCGGCTCAATGCCGCCCTCCTTGGCTTTGCCGCCCGCAATCCAATAGATCGGGTCAAAGGTCAGCAGCGCTTTTTCGGCAGCATCGGCATTGGTGGCTTTGGAGTCATTGATGAACTGAACCGGCCCTTTTTGTCCCACTTGCTCCATTCTGTGGGCAAGCCCGGGAAAATCCAGCAGCCCGCGCGCGATGATGGAGGGCGCAACGCCTGCCGCCACACAGTCCGCAAACGCCGCCACCGCATTCTGGCCATTATGGGCCCCGCGCAAGGTGACAGCCGCGCTCAGGTCGGCGCAGGGGTGCGGGCCATCCGGTGTGGTGTGCCAGAGGGCCTTGTCCTTGTAAAAATATTCCGCCTCACTCCCCGCACTGACGCGCATCACCCTGCGGCCAGCGGCCTTCAACCGTGAGATGATGCGCTGCGTAAAGCTGTCATCCTGCACGATGACGGCGGTGTCACTGCCCGCCACCAGCCGTTCTTTAATGGCGGCGTAATTGTCCATCGTGCCATGGCGGTCGATATGGTCGGGGGTCAGATTGAGCAGCACCCCGATGCTGGGGTTCAGCGAGGGGGCAAGGTCAATCTGGAAACTGGAACATTCAATCACATGCACGCGGTCGGCTCTGGGTGGCTCCAGCGCCAGAATGGCCGTGCCGATATTGCCGCCAAGCTGCACATTATGGCCTGCTCCGGCCAGAATATGGGCGATCAGGGCGGTGGTGGTGGATTTGCCATTGGTGCCGGTGATGGCGATCAAAGGCGCGCCGGGGGCAAGGGCATTGCGCTCGCGGCAGAACAGCTCGATGTCGCCAATAATCTCGACATCTGCCGCTTTGGCTTTTTCAACAGTCCAGTGGGGCTGAGGGTGGGTCAGCGGCACACCGGGGGAGAGCACAAAAG
>DAIMHB010000368.1:0-2710 GCA_036723545.1 Beijerinckiaceae bacterium | reverse complement strand
ATCGAATTTATGGCAATGCCACGGCCCCGGGCAGAACCGGCGGCTTGAGCATAGCGGCTGTATTCAAAGGCCGCACCATGGCAAACAGGCTGCGGGCCAGCGGCGACAAAGGCTCTCTCTCGGCCACGATCAGCCCCACTGTGCGCGACACCTGCGGCTCGGTGAGGGCCAGCGCCCGTGTGCCCTCAGGGAGCCCAAAAAAATGCAGCAACTGGCGCGGCACAATGGACGACCAATGCCCCGCCGCCGCATGGGAACAGAGATTGAAAATGGAATTGGTTTCCATCGCCGGTTTCGGAGATTTACCCACGGAGCGGAAAATGCCGTCAATAATCCGGCGGTTCTGCATATCGGGGGTGAGCAGGCACAGCGGCTGCTCGGCGGCCTCGCTCCAGCTGATCTGCGTCATGCCGGCATTATGTGCCGTGGTGCGGGTGAGAAAAACATAATCCTCCGTGTAAACCGGCTTGGTGCGCACATGGGTCAGAGGCTCGTTGTCGAGATAGGTCAGCCCGGCATCAATCTCGAAATCAGCAATGCCCTTTTCAATTTCATGGCTGTTGTGCGAGAGCACCGTGATCATCACCTTGGGAAAGCGCTGGTAAAACGGTACAGTCAGCAGCGAAATCACCGGCAGAGCCGTGGGCACGACCCCCAGCCGCAACCGGCCCGAGAGCCCCTCGCCCATTTCATCCAGACTCTGGCGCATCATTGCACATTCGGCCAGCACACGCTTGGCATGTTCCAGCACCACCTGCCCCTCGGGGGTGAAACCGTTGAAGCGATAACCGCGCTCGACAATCGGCACACCCATATCGGCCTCAAGCTGACGGATAGCGGCGGAGAGTGTGGGCTGCGACACATTGCAGCTTTCCGCCGCGCGGCCAAAATGCTGCTCGCGCGCCAGCGCCACCAGATAGTTAAAATGCTTCATCATGCGCAACATCCAAAACGGAAAGCCGGGGGCCAATATGATCAGCAGCATTGACCGGCATAGCCTATCGCAGCAACATGGTTTAATAACACGTTTTAAAACTCCTGGCCTGCCTGAACGCAGGCTCGATTCGTCACATCCCGAGCAAAGGCGCACGCATGGCTGGCAAATATTTTGGAACCGATGGTGTCAGAGGCCGGGCCAATTCCGTCATCACACCGGATCTGGCCCTTAAAATCGGTCAGGCCACCGGCATAGCCTTTCAGCGCGGCGACCATCGGCACAGGGTTGTCATCGGCAAGGACACACGCCTGTCCGGCTATATGATTGAATATGCGCTGGTGGCGGGCTTCACCTCGGTGGGCATGGATGTGCTGCTGCTGGGGCCGGTGCCCACCCCCGCTGTCGCCATGCTGACGCGCTCCATGCGCGCCGACCTTGGCGTGATGATCTCGGCCTCGCACAATGCCTATGAGGACAATGGCATTAAATTGTTCGGGCCGGACGGATTCAAGCTCACCGATGACATCGAACAGGCGATTGAGGCCCTGCTGGATGCAGACCTGTCCGGCAGGCTCTCCGCCCCGCCCGACCTTGGCCGCGCCAAACGCATCGAATCGGTGCAGGCGCGCTATATTGAATTTGCCAAGCGCACCCTGCCGCGCAACCTCTCGCTGGAAGGTTTGCGCATCATTGTCGATGCCGCCAATGGCGCGGCTTATAAAGTGGCCGAAGAAGCATTGTGGGAGCTGGGCGCCGAGGTGTTTGCCATAGGTGTCAGCCCCAATGGCTTCAATATCAATCAGGATGTCGGCTCCACCGCGCCGGAGGCTCTGGCCAAAAAAGTGCGGGAAATGCGCGCCGATATTGGCATTGCACTCGATGGCGATGCCGACCGCGTGCTGATCATCGACGAAAAAGGGCAGGAGGTGAACGGCGACCAGCTCATGGCCGTGGTGGCCACCTCCTGGCAGGAGGACGGCCTGTTATCCAAACCGGGCATTGTGGCCACGGTCATGTCAAACCTGGGGCTGGAGCGTTATCTGGAAAGCCGTGGCCTGCATCTGGTGCGCACAGCGGTGGGGGACCGCTATGTTCTGGAGCACATGCGCGAACATGGCTATAATGTCGGCGGCGAGCAATCCGGCCATATTATTCTCTCGGACTATTCCACCACCGGCGACGGGCTTGTGGCTGCGCTTCAGGTGCTGGCCGTGGTGAAAAAACTCGGCAAACCGGTGAGTGAAGTGTGCCATTTGTTTGAGCCCTTGCCACAAATCCTGAAAAATATTCGTGGCAAAACCGCCTCTGACCTGCAAAAACCTGCGGTTCAGGCCGCAATCGAAGCCGGACGCCGCAAACTTGGCACATCCGGCCGATTGCTGATCCGCCCTTCGGGCACAGAAACCATGGTGCGGGTGATGGGCGAAGGCGATGACCGCGCTCTTGTCATACAGGTTGTGGACGAGATTTGCGCTGAACTGGAGGCCTGAGGCCGCCCCACAGGGCAACAGTGCTCTATTCACCGAAAGCGGCATTTTATCTTCACACACTGGCTTGTTTACTTGGTGTTAAACTCAAATATCGAAATGCAATTTCCTGAGTGACATTTTGTATTTATGGTTAAGCTCGCTTTAAGAAGTTTCTGACACTTTGACATCAAGGCCATCGCATCCACGATGAATTCGCCCGTGTTGAAGGAATAGTTTATGGTTCGCGTTCCGCTACGAGTTGTGACAGCCATCTGGTTTATGGCGACCATGCTGGGCTCAGGCG
>DAIMHB010000367.1:0-2716 GCA_036723545.1 Beijerinckiaceae bacterium | reverse complement strand
ACCACATCCTGCGCCAAAACCGGATAAGCGGGCAGGGTCATCTCCACATCATCGGGCACAGCAAGGCAGGGCAGGGTGCCCAGATGGCTCAGGTCATCGGCGGTGAGCACCAGCTGCACCCCTTCAGCCGCTTTTGCGCTGTCCAGATTCCGGATTTTAAATGTCGCATGGGCGTGCGGGCTGCGCAGAACATAGCCGACCCAAGCCTTTTTCAGCGGGAGGTCGTCGGTATATTGGCCGGCGCCGGTGACGAAACGCACGTCCTCGACACGGCGCATGGACTGGCCAATGCCAAATTTCATCGGTTTCATAGGGAGTGTCCTTAAGGTTGAATTCAGCTTTGTTCAGGCGCAATCCGTGTGCCGCTTTGCATGTGCCCTGCTTATATAGGGCCGGACACAGGCTTGCCATGATCTGCGGCATCAGAAAATCACACCAAACGCGCCGGTTGAGAGATTTTAGTGTTCGATGGTCTCATTGGCCGCAGCCCAGCCCAGAAAGCCGGGCGCAAAATGGGTGTCCACATCTGTCCGCCCGCCTGCCTGCGCCAGTGCAAAGGCGGTTTTGGAGCGATTGCCGGAGCGGCAGGACAAAATAACCGTTTTATCCTTCGGCAAAAGCGACACGTCAAATGCCGACAGGGGATTGAACAGTGATCCCGGAATATGGCCCGCATCAAATTCAGCAGCCTCGCGCACATCAACAACAATCATCGAACCATCGCGCAGGCCAGCTTTCAGCGCGTCAATTCCGATTTCTTTGGGGCCCGACATCATCATTCTCCGCATATGGACTGTTTAATTGATCTACAGGATAGGGCCATGCGGGTGTTCAGGCAAGAGAGGAGCACATGCCGCAGAGCGGCAGGGACGCCGCACAGCGCATTTTTACAGACGTATCGGCCTGAAACCCTTGCATCTTCGCCATGTCGCAATCAGCCCTGTTTTATTTTCAAGGCGTGGGATATGTAGGGGCATGATAGCCGTGAGGTGTTGTGTCGATGAATAAGCCGCTGGAAGGTGTTCGTGTTGTCGAGCTGGCCCGTATTCTGGCCGGGCCATGGATAGGTCAGACCCTGGCCGATCTGGGCGCCGAGGTCATCAAGGTGGAGAGCCCCGAAGGGGACGATACCCGCACATGGGGCCCGCCTTATATCGAGACCGAGGGCGAGCGCGCCGCCGCCTATTATCATGCCTGCAACCGGGGCAAGCGTTCGGTTGTGGCGGATTTCACCACGCCGGAAGGGCAAAAACTGGTGCGCCGTCTGGCCGAAACCTCGGATGTGCTGATCGAGAATTTCAAAGTTGGCGGGCTTGCCAAATATGGCCTTGATTATGCGGCCCTGCACGCGGTCAACCCCCGCCTGATCTATTGTTCGGTCACAGGGTTCGGCCAGACCGGCCCCTATGCCCAGCGCGCCGGTTATGATTTCATGATTCAGGGCATGGCCGGCATTATGGACCTGACCGGTGACCCGCAGGGCGAGCCGCAAAAAATGGGCGTGGCCTTTGCCGATATTTTTACCGGTGTTTACGGTGTTGTGGCCATTCAGGCGGCGTTGCTGCAACGCGCCCGCACGGGGCTGGGGCAGCATATTGACATGGCCCTGCTGGATTGCATGAGCGGGGTGCTGGCCAATCAGGCCATGAACTATCTGGCCAGCGGGGTTGCGCCCACCCGTCTGGGCAATAGCCATCCCAATATAGCGCCCTACCAGACCTTCGCTGTGGCGGATGGCCATATCATCATTGCGGTGGGCAATGATCAGCAATTTTTGCGCTTGTGCGGCGTGTTGGGGCTTGCTGAACTTGCGGTTGATCCGCTCTATGCCACCAATGCCTTGCGGGTGAAAAACCGCGCCACGCTCACCGCGAATCTTAGCGCGCAGATTGCAACATGGCCGCGCGCCGCGCTGCTGGCGGTGCTGGAGGCGGCGATTGTGCCCGCCGGGCCGATCAATAAGGTGAGCGATGTCTTTGCCGATCCGCAATTTCAGAATCGCGGCATGGAAATTCATGTGCAGGGCGTGCCGGGACTGCGCACACCCATCCGCATGTCGGACAGCGCTTTGACGCTGGAGCGCCGCTCACCCAAACTCGGCGAGCATACGGATGAGATTTTGCGCGAACTGGGCCTGAAATAGCGCGGGGCAGGTCTGGGCTAAATCTCCCGCGTGGCCTGTATCAGCCAGTCCTGCTCTTTGGCCTCAAGCCCGCCCATCACCACGGCCCGCACCTTGGCGTGATAGGCGTTGAGCCAATCCTTCTCCTCTGCGGTGAGCAGCGCGACCTCCACCAAGGCAAGGTCAATCGGTGCGAAGGAGATGGTTTCAAAGCCGAACATCTCGCGCTCCGCGCCTTTGATCTTGCGCTTTTCAACGACAATCAGGTTTTCAATGCGGATGCCCCATGCGCCCGCCTTGTAATAGCCCGGCTCATTGGAGAGAATCATGCCTTCCTGCAAAGGCACTGTGCCCAGCTTGGAAATGCGTTGCGGCCCCTCATGTACAGAAAGATAAACACCGACACCGTGACCCGTGCCATGGTCGAAATCCAGCCCCGCCTGCCACAGGCTTTGCCGCGCCAGCACATCAATCTGCGCGCCGGAGGTGCCTTTGGGAAACACCACGCGCGCAATGGCAATATGGCCCTTCAAAACGCGGGTGAAGCGGTCTTTCATCTCGGCAGTGGGTGCGCCCACCGCCAGCGTGCGGGTG
>DAIMHB010000366.1:0-2717 GCA_036723545.1 Beijerinckiaceae bacterium | reverse complement strand
TGATTTTGGCGGCATGGTCGGCCAGCACCTCCGGCTTTTCCATCGCGCCGGTGTGCGGGCGCAGGCTGACACCCTCAAAGCGCGGCAAAATATGAAAATGAATGTGGAAGACCGTCTGCCCGGCGGGAGCTTCCGAAAATTGCATCAGCGTGACGCCATCGGCGGCAAAGGCTGTTTTGGCGGCAATGGCGATGCTTTGCACGCGCGGCATCAGCGCGCTGAGAATCTGCGGGTCAATGTCGAGCAGATTGCGCGCGGGCGCTTTGGGCAGCACCAGAGTATGGCCCATGCCCTGGGGCATGACATCCATAAAGGCGAGGGCGATGTCGTCCTCATAGACCTTATGGCAGGGAATGGCGCCGCGCAGGATTTTGGCAAAAATATTTTCTGGATCGTAAGACATGAAAACCTCGGCAGTTGGTGCTGCCGAGGTTTGCCAATGTTGGAAGGGACGTCAAGTGCGGAGTGTATTGCACAGACTTTATTTGCTTGTGTCGTCCTGCATCATCTGATGGTGGCCCTTATGCTCACCCTTGTCATGCCAGCCCTGATGCGGGCGCATCTCGTCAAAAATCTTTTTCTGATCATCGGTCAGGCTGGCGTAAAAGGCCTGAAGTTTGGGCTCAACGGTCTTCAGGCCGCTCAGATGCGCGTCCATGGATTTGATGGTGAAATCCATACGGCCCGGAGCAGTGGCAAAATCCGGCTTGTCGGCGCAGAGGCTGGCCTTCACATCCTCATGCGATTTGGTCATGGCATTGTGGAATTCTGTAAACAGCGGCTTTTGCGCATCGGTCAGATTGAGCTTTTTGATCATATGCTCTGCCATTTTGGCAGGATCCCATTGCTTATGCATGTCCGAGCACATGTGTTCATACATGCCTTCCGGCCCCATCATGTCGTGACCGTCCATGCGGGCCATGGCCGCGCCAGCCCCCAGCACCGCCAAAACAGCACTCACGCTCAGAACTTTGGTGAAGGTCTTCATGATTTTCTCCTGTCGTCAATCAGGCAATATTTGCCATGGGCATAAGATGGGGTGTGTGAAGGCAATGTTCAACTTAACCTTTTGTCATTCTCCATCCATTTCGCGTTCAGAGTCTGAGCGGCGGAAAGGGGTATATTGCCCGAGAATCTGGGCATGTTCGGCCACTGCGGCGCGTTCCTGCACCAGATAATCGGCCACTGCGCGTTTAAGTCGCGGGTCGGCAATGTCATGGGCCGAATAGGTGATGACAGGTTTGTAACCTCGCGCCAATTTGTGCTCGCCCTGCGCGCCAGCCTCCACACGGGGGAGCTTATGGGCAATGGCAAATTCAATGGCCTGATAATAACACACCTCGAAATGCAGAAAGGGATGATGCTCCAGCGTGCCCCAGTTGCGGCCATAAAGCGCGTCGCTGCCAATGAAATTGATTGCGCCGGCAATATATTTGCCGTCTCGCTTGGCCATCACCAGCAAAATATCCTGCGGCATAGTCTGTCCGATTTCCTGAAAAAACTTTCGCGTGAGATAGGGGCGGCCCCATTTGCGCGCACCTGTATCCATATAAAACGCGAAGAAGGCGTCCCAGTGCTGCGCCTGAATATCGGCTCCGGTCAGCCATTCAATGGTGATTCCGGCGCTCAGGGCTGCCTTGCGCTCGTGCCGGATCATCTTGCGTTTGCGCGACGAAAGCGCCGCCAGAAAATCATCAAAGGTCTCGTAGCCTTCATTGAAGAAATGAAACTGCTGGTCGGTGCGCTGCAAAAATCCGGCCTCGCCCAGCCTGTTCCATTGGTGCTTTGGCAAAAAGGTGGCGTGCACGGAGGAGGCTTTGAGCGCAGCGCGCAGGCCCTGCAAGGCCTCGATCAGCGCTGGCGCATGGGTCTCGTTGCGCAGCAACAGGCGCGGGCCTGTGGCGGGGGTAAAGGGCACCGACATTTGCAGCTTGGGATAATATGCACCGCCCGCACGCTCATAGGCCTCTGCCCAGCCCTGATCAAACACATATTCGCCCATGGAATGG
Source organism: Beijerinckiaceae bacterium (assembly GCA_036723545.1). Taxonomy (GTDB): domain Bacteria; phylum Pseudomonadota; class Alphaproteobacteria; order Rhizobiales; family Beijerinckiaceae; genus JANXSV01. The sequence goes on along the minus strand of DAIMHB010000366.1, from coordinate 708 downwards.
GCTTTGAGATAAAGCGGCGCTGCGGCCTGAAGGGTGCCGTTTTCATCTTTCAGCACAATATGCACCGGCTGCCAGCCTGTGCCGGGGCCAACAGAGCCGGAACGCTCCAGACTGAGCAAAAATTCATGTGAAATGAAGGGGTTATATGCGCCGGGCTGAGAGATTGATTCCGATGCCCCCGCCATTGAACCCATGTCTTGAGAAGATGAGTCGGGTTGCGGGGCTATCATATTGATAGAATTTAACTTTGTTGGATTTGCACAGGCGTTCCACTCAGCCGGTGCAATATCCTTCAGCGAAGGGAGAACAGAGACATGCAGCGGATGTGCTGAATTTGTTTTCAAGGGATGAAGCCTTCAAACACCATCTGGTCGGCGTGGGCTGCGGCATGGGCGCGCTGTGCCTCTGTGCGCACGGTCCAGGTCATCACCGGCAGGTTCAGCCCGTGGCGAAACAGCACGCTGGCCGTGCAGGGCAGATCACGCACCCAGAAGGAGAGAAAATCCGGCCGCGTGTCGGGGTAATGCAGCAGATTGGCCATATCGTTCTTTTGGGCGCGGGTGAGAATATCCCATTCCGGATCATCATAAACCGCTTCAGCAACAATGCCGAGCGGACGCGGGCAGCCCAGTGCCCGCAGGCAGCGCAGCATATCGGGATCAAAACTTTTAAAGGCAAGCGGGCCCGCATAGTCAGCGGCAATGCGGG
>DAIMHB010000365.1:0-2720 GCA_036723545.1 Beijerinckiaceae bacterium | reverse complement strand
CTCAAACAAAGCCGAAGGCTCAAGAATATCAATATCGGCACGGCCAAATTCAGCCGCATGGCCGCCCTCAACCTTGCCGCCCAGTTGCGTGCACAGGGTTTGCTGGCCATAGCAAATCGCCAATATCGGCACGCCCGCGTCAAAAATGCTTTGCGGCGCGCGGGGCGAGCCCGGTTCTGTCACTGAAGCGGGCCCGCCGGAAAAGATCACAGCTTTGGGCTGCAACTCGGCAAAGGCCTTTTCTGCCGACTGAAACGGCACGATTTCCGAATATACCCCCGCTTCGCGGATGCGGCGGGCAATCAGCTGCGTGACCTGACTGCCAAAGTCGATAATCAACACTTTATCGCCGATGCGGACGAGGTCTGAAGCGGACGGGGCGAGATTGGACATCATAAGGTTCCCTTTACCAAAACAAGCGAATTAAGCGGTTTTTGCGGCCTGTGCAAGTTTAACCCACGCAAATCGCCAATTCTTAACGGAAATAAACCAGCATTTGAATGAATGGATTGAGACGAACACAAGAGCTCTGCCGCTAAGGTGTCCCTACATCAACTTGTGGACGCCGCCATGCACGCTCTCAACCGTTACCGGAACACTCACATTCTTCCTGCTTTGTTTTCGGAACATATCGAGCCGGAGCCGAAGCCCTCCTTCATGGCACGTCGGCGCAACAGAAACGGTTTGTTTCATGAAACTGTGACCGCGCGTGTTCGGCGCATCGGCAAAATGGCCCTTTCTCAGCTGCGCACGTCCAATCTACTGGGTCTGGTGCGCAAGGCGCAGCACAGCCTGCGCGGTGCGGCACAGGAGCCCGCAGTTGATGCTGAATATTTCGCCCCGCTGCGGGATGTCTCAGCGGCACATCTAGCGGATCATTACATCAACGGCCTGTTTGCGGAATCCGGCCTGTTGCGCGCCCGCCTCAGAGCCCCGGCCACGCGCCGCATCGTTGATCTGACAACATATAAGGCCGATCCTGCGCCTTTGAGCAGCAACATATTCACCTATGACACCCACACAGATTATGTCATCGCCCGCGCCAACGCATCGCGTAGCCATGCCTATTCGACAGCATTGCTGCATGGCTTTGCCGAACTGGCCGACAAGGGCATGGCCCATTCGGTGGAAATGCGCAGCGTGAGCGGCCTATTGACCGCCGGTGTTTTTGGTGTGAGCACAGGCCGTGTTTTTGTGCTTCAGGGCCTGTTTGCTCTCGACGCACAAGCTGAAAGCGCCATTCTTGAGCATCTTCTTAATCTGCTGAAGCAGAAAAACTTCATACTTGCCGATCTGACCCCCGCAGAGGCCGTGTCGCACAAGGATGAACAGCAGATCTCAAAAGCCGATTTCACCACCTGCGTGCGGGCGCATCAGCCGGCTTTGCAGCTGGAGCCCTGGACGAATGTGGCACCAAAGGAAAAGCGCGCCACACAATCGCACAAGACCATAAAAATAGCGGCCTGAGACCGATATTTTTCTTCATATTTTAATGGGCGACAAAACATTGCCCGCCAGACCCACGCAATTTCTCGCACAGGGCCACAGCATCCTCTTTGGCAAGATTGACCACACGAACACGGAAAACGGTCTTGCCATTGACATCGCTCTTATGAACAGAGGGCCGGTAAGACCCGAGCACAGAGCCAAATTGAGACGCCATTTTGGCACTCAGGGCTTTCGCATCCTCCTCTGAACCCGCCACGCCCAACTGAACGGCAAAGCCATCCCCTGCAGCAGCGGCAGCCGGTGCCGCCGGTGCGGGCTGTGCCGAGGCTATTTTCACTGGCGGCGGATTGGCCGGTGCAGCGGGCTCAACTGGTGTCAGTTGCAAAGGCGCATTGCTGTCCTGCGGGGCCGACGTGGCTGTCGGTGTGGCGCGGGTTGTGGTTTTGGGCGTCGTTGTCTTGATGGTCTTGGCAATCAGATCGGTCGAGGCTCCGGTTGCAGCAGGCACATGGCTGGGCGTGGCCGCCTGCGGCAAGCTGGGGCGGCTTTGCGGCACCGGCACCTTGGCCGGTACATTATCCTCCACCAGCGGCGGCGCGGCACCCGAATCAGCAACCTGCACATTCACGCCCTGTCCATTGCCGCCCTGTCCATTGCCGCTCTGGCCACGGCCCGCGCTCTTGTCACCGCTGATAATCGACCCATCGGGACGCACAGAGACTGTTTTCACAGTGTGGGGTTCCGGAAAGCCATTGGCTGGCACAGGTGCGCCGGGGGTGGCATCGGGCGCGGGAACATCACCCGGACGCGCCTGCGAACCGCTTAAGGGGATCATCCGCGCAATTTTAATCGGCGGTGAGCCGGGCGGGGTCACCACCTCCACAGGCTGCTCCTGCTTGGTTGTGACATTTGCGGCGCTGTCCTTGGCCGCAGCGGCCTCCTCATCCAGCTTGGCCTTGTCCGCATCACTGATCGCAGGCTCAACCTTGACAGGTGTCTGCTCGGCCTTGATGACCGGAATGCTGCCATCGGCTGATTTTTTGTCAATTCCGCGCAGCCCCAGCATCGCACCAGCGCCAATGGCTGAGACGATCAGAATACCCACCAGCACAAGGCGGCCGGTTCTTGGCTGCGCGGCAGTGATGATCTCCTGCGGCTGCAAATAATCCGCAGGGGCATGGTCATCCGAATTATTGGACAGATAGGAGAAAAATTCAGCCTCGTCCCTGTCGGTAGAGGGGCTTGGCGTTGTCCGGTCAAAGAAATTGGGA
>DAIMHB010000364.1:0-2724 GCA_036723545.1 Beijerinckiaceae bacterium | reverse complement strand
GGCCATTCGGTCGCTGACAGAAAAATTATCGAAGCACGCAAGAGCTTCGCAGCGCGCCTCGGCGAAGACCCGAAGAATGCGTTTTGTGTCGAGCTGACGGCCGCCGAATTACAGGCCTATGCCGATCGCTGGGCGGACGAACGCTATGCCATGCGCCCACATGATGGCCTGCAGGGGCAAACACCCTTTGCGATGGCTGCCAGCTATGCCGGAACAGTCCGTAAAATTGCCGATCCGCGCGCGCTGGACATGTTGCTGGCACCTGTTGCGGGCAAAGATGGTCTGCGCGTTGTCACCAAAAGCGGTGTGCGGGTGGATGGTTCCTATTATCTCTGTCCGGAGATCATGCCGGAAACACAAGTGCTCGTGCGCATGGATCCTCTCGATGCCGGGCGCGCCTATCTGTTTGAGCCCGAGGGCGCGCGCTTTTTGGGTGAAGCAATTTGTCCTGATCTGGCAGGCATTGATCCGGCACAATTGGTCATGCAGGCCAAGGCCAAACAAAAGGCCATTCTCGACGCCGGTACAGCCGAAATCAAAAAGGTGCAGCGGTCGATCAAGCCGCGCGACATGGTGGACGCTGTGCTGCGTCAATCTGCCAAAGCCAGCGGCAAATTGGTGGAGCTGCCACGCCGCAGCGAGACGCATGAGACGCCGCAAATTGCGGCGGCTCTTGAAGCATTTACCCTTGAGCCGACCGATTTTGTCAATCAGCTTGATGCGGCCGCACAACAACAGATGCAGGCGATTGAGGCCGAGCTGGCCAAACAAAACAGCCATGCAGTCCCCGCACAATCCGCACCGGTGGCGGTGCTGCACCCATCAGAAACACCCCAGATCAGGTTTCGCCGCGCACTCGATATTGAGCAGCGCATTGGCTTGCGCCAGCCGGTGACGGTGGATGAAGCGCAATGGCTTGGCGGATATAGGCAGGGCTCAGAATACAGATCGCTGAGAGCGGTCTTTGACGATTTCGGAGAGGCAGCGTTGCGTTAGGCCAGTTCGAAAAGAACGAGGCTCCGGTTGCCGCCGGAGCCTCAAATATAAACCTAAAAACGAGATTAAAATGACGAATATTACTTCTCCGGTCAAGAGCCAAACCCTCGCAGCATTGAAAAATGTTGCGGCATGTATGGGTTTGGTTACCAGATTGCAAAACAGAGGCCCGCATTTGCCGGGGCTCGGCGTTTTTCATGGCCCATCGGGCTATGGAAAATCCTATGCCAGCATTTACGCCCAGAACAAAACGCGCGCAATCCGTGTTGAAGTGGGCGACAGCTGGACACGCCGCACCTTTTTGCGCGCGATCCTGCGTGAGGGCGGCATATCAGAACCACGCGGCGCGGTGGCTGATCTTGCCGAACAGGCGATCATGATCCTGGGCGAAGACCCGTCCCGACCGCTTATCATTGACGAGGCTGACCGGCTGGTCACCAAGAACATGATCGAGCTGGTGCGCGAGCTGCACGAGCATTCTCAGGCACCGATTGTCCTGATTGGTGAAGAGAATTTGCCCGGGAAACTGATTGCCTCCGAGCGCACCCATAACCGTGTGCTGGAATGGACAGCCGCCATGCCCTGTGACCTGGAGGACACAAAAAAGCTGGCGGATATTTTTCTGCGCGACCTGAACTGCAGCGATGCGTTTCTGGACAACATCCGCCGTGAGAGCGATGGCCGCGCCCGCCGCATTGTCGTCAATCTCTCACGCATTGCCGAATGGGCCCGCAACAGAGGCGCAAAGGCTGTCGATGCCTATGACGCTGACCTGTATACCGGCACCCCTCCGAGCCGCCGCGCCGCCACCCAGCGGAGAGCGTCATGAATATTGATCTCGATATCATCAATTCAGAGGCAACTTTTTGGAAAATACTGGTGCAAGCCGGTGAAATGGGCGCGTCTCTACCTATGCTGGCGGGCAAAACATCGGGGGCTGTTTTTAACGCCGCTCACATGTTTTGTGAGGGTCTGGTTGCATCAGGCGTTCTGGATAAAGTTGAGCAATCCGCAGCCAAAAACCGTGCTTATGCCTATCGCTACCGCATCAAAACGGATGCGGACGGCAAAATCATTGTGCCTGTATTGGATCAGTCAATCGGACATGCGGAGAAGCTGCGCCGTCATGTTTGGACCGTGCTGCGTAACAGTAAAAACGCGACGTTGACAGAAATTATCTACTACGCGTCAACGGATGATTTTTTGGCATCAAAGGCTGATGTTGAAACCTATATCCGGCAGTTGGTATCGGCAGATATTGTTCTAGAACTCTCTCCGGATGGGCCAAATGCCGGAATCAAAAGCTCGCGTCGTAAGGAACAAATCTACCGGTTGAAAGCTGGGGCAAATACAGGGCCAAATCCGCCCAAACTGCTCCGTGCGACGATGGTTTATGATGCAAATTCCGACAAGATTGTTGGCCGCGTGAAATCTGTTGAGGTGGCCGCATGACCACCTCGGTTAACCTTAATACGTCTTTAAAAACACCTTTAAAAAGCAAACCGGACTTCGTGGCCATTGTTCATGAGGCATGGATCAGCCCGCCCGATTGGGTTGTGATTTTGGCGGAGGAGGCCAATCGTACAACACAAACAGCCGCGGCAAAGCGCATCGGTTATTCAGGCGGCGCGGTGTCCTCTGTGCTGCGCGCATCCTATCTCGGAGACATGGGCGCGGTTGAACAAAAGGTGCGCGGCGCGCTGATGGGTGTGACTGTCGACTGTCCGG
>DAIMHB010000363.1:0-2728 GCA_036723545.1 Beijerinckiaceae bacterium | reverse complement strand
ATATTGAAAGATCATAATGGAGTATATGCGCCAAAGTCCAGTTCATCTATAATTCGTCATAGCAGCTATTTTGAAGTATAATAGATCTTTAAACAATGGGAGATTTCAATGTCCGATCAGGGTCAGGCCAAAACGGCGGAGCCGGTGCAACGCCGCCTGAGTGAGGCCGCCCAACGCGCCCTGGCCGAAGCCGAACAGCGGCGGCAGGCACAACGCGCCGCTGAGGCCAACAATGAAACGACCCCTGCAAAATTAAAGGAAATCAATGGCCGCAACGGGCCTGAACCTGTGCGTTACGGCGACTGGGAAGTCAAAGGCATTGCCAGCGATTTTTAAAAACCGGCACTTCAGCCTCTGTTATATAGGCTTTTCAGCACAAAGCCTGGAGTTCAAAGCGCGCATCTCGTTTGTCCCTGTCAGGGCATAGCGGGGGCGAGCGTGGCCCAGAGCACCATCAAAATTCCGGCGAGTGCAGCCAAAATAATCATCATATCGGGACGAACCGATCGTTTGCTGCGCTCCAGATGAAAAGATGGATGAACATTCGCCATACAGATGTGCCCCTCATATTGGGGCTCACTCTGGCGGCGGGATATGAATGAGTGGTTAGCAACAGGCCTTAGCCGTGGTGCGGCATGGATGTTCCTGCCAACAGGGTGAAGTGAGCGTGAACAACCAAGGTTAGCAAAAAGCAAACGGGACGCCATGCGCCCCGTTTTTAGGGCATGTTGTTTTGAGGCGGAACCGCATTGTGAGCGTTCCCTCTCCCTCTCATCCTGAGGAGGCCGTAGGCCGTTGAGAGGGACGGGGAGAGGGGGCTGATTTCATCTAAAGGCAGCAGACTCCAGACGTTTGATATGTTGCTTTGCACAATCTTCCGAAAAATCTGGTCATACGCGGGTCAAGCCCGCATATGACCGTGAACTTAAATCGCGCCATTGATCCGGCTGACCAGAGCGCTTTTGGGTGCGGCACCCACTTTTTGCGCGGCGAGTTTGCCACCCTTGAACAGCAACAGCGCCGGAATGCCACGAATGCCGAGCTTGGCCGGAACCGCCTGATTTTCATCGACATTCATTTTCAGAATCTTGACCTTACCAGCCATTTCATTGGAAATTTCTTCCAGCGACGGGCCGATCATTTTGCAGGGGCCGCACCATTCCGCCCAGAAATCCACAACAACGGGCTCAGCGGACTGAAGAACATCAGCTTCAAAGGTGGCGTCAGTGACTTTTGCGGTGGACATGATGGGCTCTCTCTCGTTTTGTTCCTGCGAACATTATCCAGCATAGGTAAGAAGCCCGAAGCCTTCCGTCAAGGCGCTTCATGCGGTTGCTCACAAGGCGCTGCAACCCTTCATCGTGATGTCATGCAGGGCTTTGTGTAAAAGATCATCATCCAGCCATTCGACATGGGCGTCATCCGTCCAGATCAGAGCCGCATTTATTGTATGGGCCGGGTAAATCTGCGCAAGCAATGCCGTGTAAAGCGCCATTTGTCCTGCATAGCTGGACTGCCGCCGGCCGGTTTTGAAATCGACGATCAGAACCTTGTGTTCCGTCACCAGAAGCCGGTCAATCCGCCCCATGACCGGCACAGCAACACCATCGGGGGTGGTGATCTCGCCGCAGATCAGCACTTCAGCCCGTGCTGCATCGCTGAATATTTCGGCCAGTTCAGGGTGGGCGAGCACAGTCAGCGCCCGCTCCTGCAGCTCCTGCCGTTCAGGCGGGCTGAGCAGAGCACCTTTTTGATCGAGATAGGCTCTGGCGCTATGCGCGCGCTGTGTGGGGGCAATGGCGGGCAGATGTTCCAGCAATGTGTGCATGAGTGTGCCGCGCAACAGGCCACTGGCGCGGCCTGCGGGTTCGGCGTCACTCTGGTCGGCGGCGGTCAGGCTCTGGCTGGGCCGGATCGGCGCGGGGCGCGGCGGCTCGGTGGCCGCAGGCCGGTGCAGCCAGTCGGGCAGGCTGTGCGGCGGCGGGGGAGGGTCGCGCATCAGGGTTCCGGCGCGGGTTTCGCCCCTCTCCCAGCGCAGAACGTTTTGCGTTGCGTCCCATTCAGCCGGATACGGCTGCATCCATTCTGCCGCGCTCTGAACCATGTCATACCAGTTGAGACCGACGGGTTCCTCTTTGGGGGCCTTGGCAGTATGTGAGCCGCAGATATAGAGCCGCTCTTCGGCGCGGGTCATCGCCACATAAAGCAGGCGGCGGTGCTCCTGAAAGTCGCGCTCAAGCGCGGCCTTCCGGGCCTTGGCCACTGCGGCGCAATCCTCCTCTTTCCGCGCCGACCAGACAATAAAGGGCGGCGCATGAAGATGCGCAGGCTGTTCCAGGGCAAAAAATTTCGACGCCTTTTTATAATCGGGCACAGAACCGGTGTCCGGCAGAATGACGATTTTGGCCTCAAGCCCCTTGGCGGCATGAACCGTCATCACCCGCACCATATCGCCCGCCTGATCGAGATCGCGTTTGATGGGCCGCTCGGATGTTTCCATTTCGGCAACAAAGCGGATGAGCGCGGGCGCGCCGCGCGCCTCATGGGTGAGGGCTGCGCTGAGAAATTCATCCAGAATATCCGCCGCTTCCTGACCGAGACGCGACAAAAGCGCATGGCGGCCCCGCTCCTCGCCCAGAATGCGCATATAAAAGGCAAAGGGCGACAGTTCACGCGCCCAAAGCTGCAATGACGTAATCCGTCGGGCGGCGGCCTGATGGGGTACGCT
>DAIMHB010000362.1:0-2730 GCA_036723545.1 Beijerinckiaceae bacterium | reverse complement strand
TTTTTGCGTATCGGATTGCGCACCTCGGTTTTTGACGATTCGCATATGATGGCCATGTCCGCCTCTCTGCTGCGCGCGGGGGATCTGGTGATTGCCTTTTCGCATTCGGGTCGCACAGCCGGCGTGCTGGATGCCGTGCAGATTGCACGTGCCAACCGCGCCAGCGTGATTGCCGTCACCAATTATGAGTCCTCGCCGCTGGCCGAAATCAGTGATGTTATCTTGTGCTCAACCGCGCAGGGCTCGCATCTGACCAGCGAAAATGCCGCCGCACGCATTGCCCAGTTGAATATTATGGACGCGATTTTTATCGCCGTGGCGCAAAAGGGCTATCAGTCTGCCGAAAACAACCTGAGCCGAACCATGAATGCCGTGCAAACCAAGCGCCGCACCTGACCTTGAAACAACGGGCTGAATTCTCATGAAACATCCTGCGTTTGACATTATTGTATGTGGCAGCCTCCACCTTGATATTATGGTGAAAGCGCCGCATCTGCCGCGCCTTGACGAAACCGCTGTTGGTTCGCAATGGGCAAAAAAATGCGGTGGCAAGGGTGGTAATCAGGCGGTGATGTCGGCCAGAATGGGCGCGCGCACGGCAATGATTGGCCGTGTCGGGCGGGATGATTTTGGCGCGCAGCTGCTGGGCAATCTGGATGCGGCTGCTGTTGACCGCACGGCTGTGACTGTGGATGAGCGCGCAGGTTCCGGTATGTCGGTCGCCATTCTGGATGAAAATGGCGATTATGGCGCGGTGATTGTGTCCGGTGCCAATCTCGAAATGACACCGGCGCAAAGCGTAAAGCACTGGGAGGAGATTGGCGGGGCACGGGTGCTGATTATGCAGAATGAAATTCCCGAACCCGTCAATAGCGCGATGGCTGGCGCCGCCCATCAGGCCGGGGCGCATGTGGTGCTGAATGCGGCACCGGCACGGCAGATGTCCTCCGCCTTGCTGGCTTTGGTGGATACGCTGGTGGTGAATCGGGTTGAGGCCGAAATGCTGTCTGGTCTTGTGGTGCAGGATGTCGGGAGTGCCCTCAAATCTTTGCCGCATTTGGGGGGCGGTGACAAAAATATTGTCATCACACTGGGCGGGGCAGGGTTGGTGCTTCAGGCCAAAGGCGGGGCGGCGGAGTTTATGGCCCCGCACAAAATTAAAGTTTCATCCTCGCATGGCGCGGGGGACTGCTTTATCGGGGCACTGGCCTCGCGTCTGGCCTGCGGCGCGCCATTGGCTGCGGCCTGTGCTTTTGCCAATAGCGCAGCGGCCCGCTTTGTCGGCCTGAGTGAGGATGCGCGGGCGCGGTTCTCATCCGCCGATCTGGCTGATGTGTAGACAGGTGCCTATGTCGGGGCTTTGCCGTGCTCAAGCTCCTCAAGTGTAATAAAGCCGTTTGCCGTAAAACTTACAAAACCACAGATCAGACAAAACCATATGTTTGCCCATTAAATTATAGGGCCAAACCGCAATTTACGCGCTGCTTTTGGGCGTGTTAGGCTGTTAAAGCCTGCGAAAGGATCGATCTTCCAGTCGAGGCCAAGATCAATTCCCGCATTGCTATAGGGGCCCTGAACCCTCAGCGTCAGAAAAGACGCTCGCATGAGGCGGCACTGTTTTTAAATCCCACGATGCTTCAGGGCGGGGCGCGGGCGGGATGATTATATTTTCTTTATATCCCTCCTCATTTTCCGAATGGATCGCTTATGCCCATTTCAGCGATAAATCCTCAGGAGGTTGTTCATGAGCGAATTTTTTTATCCTGTTCTTGGCGGTGTGATGATTGCTCTGATGGCGATATATGCCGTTTTTTGCGCCAAACTTTAGGAGCGTGCCATGTTTGAACCCCTTATCGGACTGATCGTGGCGGGGTGTTTGGCCCTTTATCTGCTGTACACGCTTATCCATCCCGAAAAATTCTAAATATAAAGGTGATGCCATGACATTTATGGGCTGGTCGCAGATTGCGCTTGTTCTGCTGGCGGTGCTTGCGGTTTCTCTGCCGCTGAGCAGCTATATGGCGCATATTTTTGCGGGAGAGCGCACGTTTCTCTCGCCGGTTCTTGCGCCTGTTGAGCGGGGCCTATACCGCCTTGCGGGGGGCGAGTCCACACAGGAGCAAAACTGGCTTAATTATACTCTGGCCCTTTTGGCCTTTTCGCTGGCGGGTTTTGTTTCGCTTTATGCGCTTCAGCGGTTACAAGGCTATCTGCCGCTCAATCCGCAGCATTTTGACGGCGTTGCGCCCGATCTCGCCTTCAACACCGCAGTGAGTTTCGTCACCAATACCAACTGGCAAAATTACAGCGGTGAGACCACCATGAGTCATCTGACACAGATGCTGGGTCTAACCGTGCATAATTTTCTGTCTGCGGCCACGGGGCTGGCGGTTGCTTTTGCGCTTATGCGTGGCTTTGCGCGCACCTCCTCGGCCACGCTGGGCAATTTCTGGGTCGATGTCACCCGCATCACGCTGTATCTGTTGCTGCCGCTGGCGCTTGTTCTGGCGCTGGCCTTTGTCGCGCTCGACATTCCGCAGACGCTGCTGGCCTCGGTCGATGTCAAAACACTGGAGGGTGCGTCACAGACCCTTGCGATTGGCCCTGTCGCCAGTCAGGAGGCCATCAAGGAACTGGGCACCAATGGCGGCGGCTTTTTCAATGCCAATTCCGCGCATCCGTTTGAAAACCCGAATGTCTGGACCAATATGTTGCAGATATGGGCGATAT
>DAIMHB010000361.1:0-2740 GCA_036723545.1 Beijerinckiaceae bacterium | reverse complement strand
CTTCACTTTCCCGCTCAAATTCCTCAAACAATGTGCCCTCCAGCGGGTCTTCATCCTCGCTCAGGGCCTCATCGTCACGCGGAACCGGAATTTTAAGGCTGCGCGGCAAAGTGGCCTCCAGCAGGCCCGCGCCTTTCAGCTCCTCAAGACCGGGCAGATCACCAATCTGCTCAAGCCCAAAATGATCGAGAAAGCTGGCCGTGGTGCCATAGGTCACGGGCCGTCCGGGGGTTCGGCGGCGGCCCCGCAGGCGAATCCAGCCCGCTTCCAGCAAGGTGTCGATTGTGCCGCGCGCCACAGCCACGCCGCGAATCTCCTCGATTTCGGCGCGTGTGGTGGGTTGATGATAGGCAATGATCGCCAATGTTTCCATGGCCGCGCGGCCCAGTTTTTTCGGCTCCTGCGCGCCTTCCACCAGCAACCATGTCAGGTCTCTGGCGGTGCGAAAGGCCCATTTCTCGCCAATGCGCATCAGTTCAACCCCGCGCCCGGCATATTGCGCCCGCAAAACCTGCAACAGCTCCCGCACATCGCTGCGCCCCTGCAGACGCGCGGCGATCTCGGCCTCGCCCATAGGTTCGGCACTGGCAAAGAGCATGGCCTCGATAATGCGCAGGGCTGAGATGTTTTTTTCCTGTTCAGGGTCTTCAAACAGGCTGAAAGGTTGAATTTTCATGAGCGATCCTGCACATTCTGCCGTGAGCGCAACCACAAAGGGGCAAAATGCGCATCCTGCCGCATGTCGCATTTGCCCTCGCGCACCAGCTCCAGCGAGGCTGAAAAACTTGAGGCCCGCATAGAGCGGCGCTGCTCATCACTGAGGGCATAGGCCAGAAGGTAAGGATCAAGCGCTGTCCAGTCCTGCGCCCCGCCCAGCATACGTTCCAGAGCATCGCGCGCCTGTGCCAGCGACCAGACAAAGCGTTGTTTGAGCGTGACTCTGGACAAAGCATGTTTCTGTGTCTGAAAGGCATAGGCGCTCAGAAGGTCATACAGACTGGCCTGATACAGTCTGGACGGATTTTGCGTGATGGGTTCCGGCATTCCGCGCGCAAAAAAATCTCTGCCCAGACAGGGGCGGTTGCCCAGCCGCTCCGCCGCCCGCCGCATGGCCTCCAGCCGCCGCAGGCGATGCGCCAGCGCCAGAGCAAGTTCGGCGGCATCCGGCTCAGCGTCCGGCGCCGGAGAGGGCAGCAGCAGGCGCGACTTGAGATAGGCCAGCCAGGAGGCCATCACCAGATAGTCGGCGGCCAGTTCCAGCCGTATGCGCCGTGCAGCCTCGATAAAGCTCAAATATTGATCCGCAAGTGCCAAAACAGATATGCGGATCAGATCTACCTTCTGCCGCCGCGCCAGATCCAGCAGAAGATCCAGCGGGCCTTCATAGCCCTCCACATCAATCAGCAACTGTCCGAAATCGGGCGAAGTGTCTGCACCCTCCCCCACTGCGGTCAGTTGAAATGTCGGTGTCGTGTTCATTCGGCGAGTTTCGCGCGGTTAGCCATGCCATGCAAGCGCCGATTCTAGCCGGTGGCGCGCCTCCACCCTGTCAAGGGGCTGCGGCACGCGCTGCGTGATGGCCAGCGCGCGGGCTGCCCTGTTCTGGGCCTCAATGCTCAACTGCGGCACAGCATCCGCCACAGCCTGCATCTCGGCCCCGTCCCCATTGCAATGCAGAACAAGATCGCAGCCCGCAGCCAGTGCGGCCCGCGCTTTGTGCTGCATGGTTCCGCTCAGCGCCTTCATCGAGAGATCATCACTCATCAACAGGCCGGAAAAGCCGATGGTTCCGCGGATCGTCTCCTCAATCACCATGTTTGAAACGGTAGCGGGATGGCTTTCATCCAGCGCGCGATAGACCACATGGGCAGTCATGGCGGCGGGGAGATCAGCATTCATCCGGAACGGGTAAAAATCAACGGCCCGCAATTCCTCCGGATCGGCGGTCACCACCGGCAATTCAAGGTGACTGTCAGCAAAAGCGCGCCCATGACCCGGAATATGTTTCATCACCGGCACAACGGCACCGGCCATCAGCCCTTCTGCGGCAGCACGCCCCAGCGCCGCCACACGCTGCGGGCTGAAAGCATAGGCGCGATTGCCAATGACATCAGAACTGCCCGGCACAGGCACATCCAGCACCGGCAGGCAATCCACAGTGATGCCAACCTCGCGCAAATCGGTGGCCATAAGCTGCGCTGCCAGATGCACAAGCTCTGCGCGTTCCTGTTCAGGCAGATGGACCAGAGCTTCAAAGCGCGCTGCGGCGGGATAGGCCGGCCAATGCGGCGGCCCCATGCGCTGCACCCGCCCGCCTTCCTGATCGATCAGGACGGGCGCGTCAGGGCGCCCCACCTCAGCGCGGAAGGACGCAGTCAATGCACGCACCTGCTCGGGAGTGTCGATATTGCGTTTGAACAGGATCAATCCCCAGGGCTGCTCTCTGGCCATAAACGCACGCTCAGCAGCGTCCAGAGCCAAACCCGCGCAACCACAAATGAAGGCTTTAACCGACATGCTCTTTCCCCGACTCACATAGAGCCAGTGTAGCGCCTTTGCCGGAGAAACCAGCCCCTTTGCACAATATGATGTAATTTTAAAGGGGCTGGCCCGCTCAGGGCTTGCAGCAACACCGCACAGGCTCTATAGGTTTGCCACGACTCGATGGGGCGTCGCCAAGCGGTAAGGCAGCGGATTTTGATTCCGCCATACGGAGGTTCGAATCCTCCCGCCCCAGCCA
>DAIMHB010000360.1:0-2770 GCA_036723545.1 Beijerinckiaceae bacterium | reverse complement strand
GGGCTGTCCCTATTGTTCCAATCCGCTGGAGATGGACAGCGCGGCGCAGGAGCTGGACACCGAAAGCTGGAAGCGCATTTTTTCGCAGGCCGCAGCGGCGGGCGTGCTGCATGTGCATCTGTCCGGCGGGGAGCCTGCCGCCCGCAAAGACCTTGCCGAACTGGTCGCCCATTGCACTTCGGTTGGGCTTTACACCAATCTCATCACCTCCGGCATCGGCATTACGGGTGCCGTCATGGCCAGGCTGAATGCGGCGGGCCTTGACCATTTCCAACTGTCCATTCAGGATTCCGTTGCCGAATCTGCGGATAAAATTGCCGGATATAAGGGGGCTTTTGCCAAAAAGCGCGAAGTGGCGGCGCTTGTGCAGGCCACCGGCATTCCGCTCACCATCAATGCCGTGATGCACCGCGCCAATATCACCCGCGCCGCCGATATGGTGAATCTCGCCATCGAACTGGGCGCCCGCCGCATTGAAATTGCCCATACGCAATATTATGGCTGGGCCAAGGTCAACCGCGATGCGCTGATGCCGTCCCGCGCCGAGGCCGATGTGGCCATTGCCGCAATCGAGGCGCTCAAGGCAGAGCTTGCCGGTGTGATTGTGATCGACCATGTTCTTCCGGACTATCATGCCCGCTTTCCCAAGGCCTGCATGGGCGGCTGGGCACGACGCACGCTCAATGTCACGCCGACCGGCAAGGTTCTGCCCTGCCATGCCGCCGAAACCATCGCCGGATTGGACTTCTGGAACAGCCGCGACCATGATCTGCTCGACATCTGGAACCATTCACCGGCCTTCAGTGCCTATCGCGGCACAAGCTGGATGAAGGAGCCCTGCCTTTCATGTGCGCGCAAGGAGGTGGATTTTGGCGGGTGCCGCTGTCAGGCGCTGGCATTGGCGGGAGATGCAAGCGCCGCAGACCCCGTCTGCCACCTCTCGCCCGATCATGCAAAAATCACAGAGGCGCTGGTCGCCAGTTCCGGCCAGACTGCGCCCGACTATCGCTACCGCAGGCTGGACAAACGGCAGCCCTGAGCAAGGCTGTGTCGGGGCAGGTGATCTTTGGTACTATATATTCACGCACAAACATCACCTAGCCTTACCCCTGTGCGTGCACAAAAGCGCATGAATATAACACATGAGGGAGATGATCATGACCTGGACAACACCAATCATTGCTGAAACATGCCTCGGCATGGAAGTGACCAGCTACAGCTCTGCTGAAATCTGAAATTCCGCCGCCGTATTTTCATGCGGCGGCCATTTTATGACGCCCGCCTCACAGGCAGAAGCGGTCGCCAAGGCCTTGTGAACTGCAGGCGCTAATACATCTTATCCCGATAGCGAAGCCTATCGGCATCCGGCGTTATGCTCTCGGGATTATAACCCTGAGCGGCCAAAGTTGCCGCGCTGGTGTCGCCTTGTGCGGCGGCCCTGTCCACATAGCCGCGTCCGAGGCTCTCATTACGCGGCACACCGTGGCCACGCAGCAGATCAAGACCATAATTCAATTCACCGATGGAATAGCCCGCATCGGCGGCTTTTTTGTCCCATTGGGCCGCTGCCTCCGGGTTTGAGGGCCGGATATAGCCATTTTCCTCTTCCCAGGCCATCCAGGGCATGGTGCCCAGAACGCCTTCTCTGGAGCAGCGCTCAAAAATGCGCACGGCCATCTCATGATTGCCCATTTTGGCCGCCGGATAGCCATAAAAACACATTTTCGGGTCAAAAACAGCCGCATCGGCCTTGCTGGCGAAATAATCTATAGTGAGTTCCGGCGGATTGAGAATGCCATCCGCAGTTTCAACCGTTTCTGCGGCGCACAGAGGCCGCGAGACCAGCAGACACGCGGCGGTCAGCAGAAGCGGCAATTTGCGGAAATCCCTCATATTCACGCCCCCTGTCTGCACGCAGATCATACATAACATCCGGCTGAATCGTCAGAATGATCTCAATAATCGCACATCCTTTAAACTATAGCACACCCGCGATGCCGCGAAGAAAGAGCACTAAAGTACCATATTCAGAGCCAACGCGCCTCGCTAGCTTAATCGCAAGATAAGAATAGTTTCAATAAAATTTCAGGGAAGAAACGGTCATGAAGGTTCGTTACGCCACTTTAGGTGCGGCGCTGCTTGTTATAGGCCTTGCCGGTGCTGCAAGCCATGTGTTTGCGCATGGCGATGTCACACCCCAGCCTGTGGACACCACAGGACTTGAGCCACTGGGGCCGGAATGGCGCACAACCAATCCCTATCGCGGCAATGAGCTTGCCCTGAAAATCGGTTCTTCCGGCTTCAACCAGAATTGCGCCCGCTGCCATGGACTTCAGGCTGTGTCGGGCGGCATAGCGCCGGATCTGCGCTATCTCGACAAGGCAGAAGCGGGCGACGAATGGTTCATCAATCGTATCCGGCATGGATATACCCAGAACGGGATGACCAAAATGCCGGCTTTTGAAGGCGTACTCAGTCAGGAGGCAATGTGGGCAATTCGCACCTATCTCGATTCGCGCTACGACGGCGGCTAATCACCGGGATCATTGGTCGTCTGGCTCTTGGGGTTCTGGCGGCAGGTTCTGGCGGAATTTCGCATCTGTCTGCTCGCCCGCTGGACGCTGTGATGCAGGCGGGCGTGCTGCGTGTGGCCATTTACCGGGACTACAAGCCCTATTCCTGGGTGGAAAATGGCAAAATTACCGGCATTGACGCTGATATTGCCGTCGCGCTGGCCAATAATCTCGGCCTGAAAGCCGATTTGTTCGAC
>DAIMHB010000359.1:0-2776 GCA_036723545.1 Beijerinckiaceae bacterium | reverse complement strand
TCAGCCGATGGCCGCCATTCTCAAAACCCTGTCAGCTTACCCTATCCGCACGCGTGTCTCACTCACTGGCACTGTGATTGTGGCGCGCGATTCAGCCCATGCCAAAATCCGCGAGCGGCTGGAGCGCGGCGAGCCCATGCCCGACTATCTGAAGAACCATCCGGTTTATTATGCCGGCCCGGCCAAAACGCCGGAAGGCTATGCTTCCGGCTCGTTTGGCCCGACCACGGCCGGGCGGATGGACTCTTTTGTCGAGCAGTTTCAGGCGGCGGGCGGCTCAATGGTCATGCTCGCCAAAGGCAACCGCTCGGCGGCCGTGCGCGAATCGTGCAAGAAGCATGGCGGCTTTTATCTTGGCTCCATCGGCGGCCCCGCCGCCCGCCTGGCGCAGGATTGCATTAAAAAGGTCGAGGTGCTGGAATATCCGGAACTTGGCATGGAAGCCGTCTGGCGCATTGAGGTGGAAGACTTCCCCGCCTTTATCGTCATTGATGACAAGGGCAATGACTTTTTCAAAGAGCTGAATCTGGGTTGAAAATCCCCTCTCCCCCTCATCCTGAGGAGGCCATAGGCCGTCTCGAAGGATGAGGGGAGAGAGAGCGTTTTGCTCAACTGTTTAATGCCCCTGATCCTGAAAAGGGGCAGGGCGCCATTTCAGCAGCATATTTTCGATATGCGTCACCACCCATTCGGCGGAAAGCGCGAATATCACAATCAGCACAATGGCAGCAAACATGCCTGCCGTATCAAATGAGCCTTTGGCCACCTCGATGAGCAGGCCGATGCCATGCTTGGCGCCCACATATTCGCCCACTATAGCGCCAATGATGGCCATGCCAAAACTCACATGAAGCGAGGCGAAAATCCAGGTCATGGCCGAGGGGATCACCACCGCGCGCGTCACCTGCGCCGGGCTTGCGCCTAAAATCTGCGCATTGGCAATCATGGCGCGGTCGGCTTCGCGCACGCCCTGAAAGGCATTGGCAAACACCACAAAAAACACCATGACAAAGGCTAAGGCCACTTTTGAGCCAAGGCCGAGGCCAAAAAACATCACAAAAAACGGGGCCAGCACCACACGCGGAATGGAATTTAATACTTTTATGAAAGGCGACACCACATCAGAAGCCATTTTATTGCGCCCCAGCACAATGCCGACCACGATGCCAAAGAAAGCGCCGCTGAAAAATCCAAGCAGCGATTCTTCCATCGTTGTCCAGAGATGAACCCAGAGCGACCCTTCAGCCGTGCCCTCGCTCAGCCAGTCCCATAAGCGCCCGACAATACTTGAGGGCATGGCATAGAAAAACGGATCAATCCATTCCCGCCGCGATGCCAGTTCCCAACTGCCCAAAAAGCCCAGCAGCAGGCCCCATTGCCACAGGCGCACGCGGCGCTTGCGGTTAACTGCGGCGCGGATGGCGGCCGCTTCAATTTCCCGATCACTGGTGCCCACCGCAAAACGGGGGGTGTCAAGTGTCTCCACCTTGCTCATCTCTCACGCTCCCGTCTGTCTGGCCTGGCTGATTTCAACCTCTTCACGCAAATCATCCCAGATCTGCTTGGAAAGCTCGATAAAGCGCGGTGTATAGCGGATTTCAGCAATATTGCGCGGGCGCGGCAGGTCAATCTCATAAGAGGTTTTGACGGTGCCTGGGCCAGCGGTGAGCACATAGACCCTGTCGGCAAGGCCGATAGCCTCCTCAAGATCATGGGTGATGAACACCACCGAGGCTTTTGACTCAGACCAGAGATTGAGCAATTCATTGTGCATCACAACGCGGGTCTGCACATCCAGCGCGGAAAAAGGCTCGTCCATCAGCAGGATTTCCGGCCCGTTGATGAAGGTTTGAGCCAGGGCCACGCGCTTGCGCATTCCGCCTGAGAGCTGGTGCGGATAATGCTTTTCAAATTTTGCCAGACCGACACGCTTCAGCCAGTCACGCGCTTTGTCATAGGCCTGAGCTTTGGGCTGGCCGCGAAACATCGGGCCCGCGCTGACATTGTCAATGACATTGCGCCAGGGAAACAGTGCATCGGCCTGAAAGACAAAGCCGATGCGCGGATCAATGCCACTCACCTTTTTGCCCATGATGCGCACCTCACCGGCGGAGGGCGTGGCCAGCCCTGTCACCAGATTGAGCGTGGTGGATTTGCCGCAGCCGGTGGGGCCGACAACCGCAACAAATTCACCGCGATTGACCGTGATGCTGAAGTCACGGATCGCGGTGAAGCTCTTACCCTCAGGGCTGATAAAGCGGCGGCTGACATTGATCAACTCAATGGCCGGTGTCTGCGTGGCCATGTGAGGTGCTGCGTGGGGGGAGAGTGCTGCGCCGCCGCTCATTTTATTTTACAGCCTTGACGAATTCACTCGTATAGGTTTTCGAGAGGTCAATCGTCTTACCTTGCAGGTTTTTTGAGAAGCCGGAGAGCACCGCCAGCACCGTTTCCGGCCCGCCCTGCGGCATCACGCCGTCAGCGGTGAACATGGCCTTACCCGCATCCAGCGCTTTGATATAGCCTTCCGGATCACCGACAAGATAATCTTTCGGCATTTGGGCGGCGATTTCAGCCCCTGTATGCGTGTTGATAAAGCGCAGGGTTTTCACAAAGGCATTGGCCAGTTTTTGTGTCTCAGCCCTATGCGCCTCCACCCATGCGGTGGTCATGTAAAGCGACGTGGCCGGATAGGTGCCGCCCAAGGCTGCTTTGGTGCTTTCCACGTTGCGCAGATCAATCAGAATTTTGGCCTCGCCGGTTTTGAGCAGACGGG
>DAIMHB010000358.1:0-2776 GCA_036723545.1 Beijerinckiaceae bacterium | reverse complement strand
ACTTGCAGTCGCCGGATCCGCAGCGCCGCCGCGCCGCCGCAGAGGCCGTGTTCAAGGGGCGAGACATAAGCGCAATGGCCGCTCTCGAAGCCGCGCTGGCCAAGGAAACCGACGCCAAGGTGAAGCTCTCTATGACTGAGGCGCGCGCCGCCCTCATTTTGACAGCGGCGACAGATCCGCTTGAAAGCCTGAAGGCCATTGATCTTATAGGTGCGCGCGGCGATCAGGATGCCGTGAATTTGCTGACCCAGGTCGTGAATTCAGCCAATGGTGATGTAAAAACCGCAGCGCAGACGGCGCTTTCCTCTATCAACAGCCGTTTATTGCTCTGGAGCAATGTGCAGAATGTGATTTATGGCCTCTCATTGGGGTCTGTGCTGCTGCTGGCGGCCATTGGTCTGGCCATTACATTTGGCGTGATGGGCATCATCAATATGGCGCATGGCGAAATGGTCATGCTGGGTGCTTATACAACCTATGTTGTGCAGGATTATATCCGCATTCACAATCCGGCAATGTTTGACTGGTCGCTGGCGATAGCTTTGCCGCTCGCCTTTATCTTTACCGGCCTTGTCGGCATTCTGATCGAGAAGGTGATTATCCGTTATCTTTATGGCCGGCCATTGGAGACTTTGCTGGCAACCTGGGGGCTATCGCTGATGATTCAGCAGAGTGTCCGCACTGTTTTCGGCGCAAATAACCGCGAAGTGGGGGCGCCAAGCTGGATGGCAGGGTCCATGGATTTTGGCAGCCTGACCATTACAGCCGGACGCATGTGGATCATTGTTTTTGCGATTATGGTCTTTATATCCTTGTTGCTTCTGCTGCGATTTACGCCCTTCGGTCTGCATATTCGCGCGGTGACGCAAAACCGGCGCATGGCCTCAGCAATGGGCATTGCCACATCCAAAATAGATGCACTGGCCTTCGGGCTGGGCTCCGGCATTGCCGGCATGGCGGGGGTGGCCCTCTCACAAATTGACAATGTCTCGCCCAATCTTGGCCAGAGTTACATTATCGACTCATTTCTGGTGGTGGTGTTTGGCGGTGTTGGCAATTTATGGGGCACATTGGTGGCCGCGCTGACCTTGGGCGTTGCCAATAAACTGCTGGAGCCATTGACCGGCGCGGTTTTGGCCAAAATTGCCATGCTGGTCTTCATTATCCTGTTCATACAAAAACGCCCGCGCGGATTATTTGCGCTCAAAGGCCGCTCGGTGGAGGCGTGAATGGAAAATCAATTCATATTTCTTGACCGACGGAGCATGGCCTTTATTGCCGTTCTGATCGCGCTGTCGCTGATTGTGCCTGTTCTGAGTCTGGCTTTGCCGGAGAGTTCGGCTTGGCATATGCCCGCCTATATCATCACATTGCTGGGAAAATATCTGTGTTATGCGTTGCTGGCCGTGGCGCTGGATCTGGTCTGGGGCTATTGCGGCATTCTCTCGCTGGGGCATGGCGCTTTTTTTGCCCTCGGCGGTTATGCAATGGGCATGTATCTGATGCGCCAGATCGGTGCGCGCGGTGTCTATGCAAATCCTGAACTGCCCGATTTCATGGTGTTTCTGAATATGAAAGCTCTGCCGGTGACGTGGTGGGGGTTTTCGTCCTTCTCTTATGCCATGATGATGGTTGTGGCTGTGCCGGGCCTTTTGGCCTTTGTGTTTGGCTGGTTTGCCTTTCGCTCGCGGGTCAATGGTGTTTATCTTTCGATCATCACGCAGGCCATGACCTATGCGTTGCTTTTATCCTTTTTCCGCAATGATATGGGCTTTGGCGGCAACAATGGCCTGACCGATTTCAAGGACATTCTGGGTTTCAATATTCAGGCTGACGGCACCAGAGCTGTTTTATTTGCCCTGTCCGCTTTGGCGCTGGCCGCAGGCTTTCTGATTGCCCGCGCCATTGTCACTTCCAAATTTGGCAAGGTGCTGATTGCAATCCGCGATGCGGAATCGCGGGTTCGTTTCACAGGCTTTAAGGTGGAGCATTATAAACTCACTGTTTTTGTCATTTCGGCGATGATGGCGGGTGTGGCCGGTGCGCTTTATGTGCCGCAGGTGGGCATCATCAATCCGGGTGAATTTGCACCCAGCAACTCGATTGAAGCGGTGATCTGGGTGGCAACCGGCGGGCGGGGGACTTTGATTGGTGCGGCCATTGGCGCGGTTCTGGTCAATTTTGCCAAAACCTTTTTTACGGGAACATTGCCAGAGTTCTGGCTGTTTGCGCTGGGTTTTCTGTTCATTGCCGTCACTCTCTTTCTGCCCAAAGGCATTGTCGGACTTTGGGGGCAAGTCAAACACATAAGCCGCAATTTCAATAAAACCGCAGGAGCGCAGCCGTGACCAATCCAAAACTGGCCAGTTCCGTGCTCTATCTGGACGGCGTAAGCGTAACATTTGATGGCTATAAAGCCCTGCGGGGTCTGTCGCTGGTGCTGGAGCCGGGCGAAATGCGCGCCATTATCGGCCCCAATGGCGCAGGCAAAACCACAATGATGGACGTGATCACCGGCAAAACCCGCCCTGATACCGGCGAGGTGTATTTTGACGGGCGGCATGACCTGACCAAACTCGACGAGGCAGACATTGCCGAATTGGGCATTGGCCGGAAATTCCAGAAACCGACCGTGTTTGAAAGCCTGTCGGTGGAGGACAATATTCTGCTGAGCCTGCGCGACAGGCGGGGGCCCTTTGCCACGCTGCTGGGCACCTCGGCAGCAAATACGGTGGAGCGGCGTGATTCTATCCTCAACACCATCCGCCTGAGTGCG
>DAIMHB010000357.1:0-2777 GCA_036723545.1 Beijerinckiaceae bacterium | reverse complement strand
GACGCGACTTCAATTCCGGATGATATTGCACCCCGATAAACCACGGATGATCAACAATCTCGATGGTTTCCGGCAGCAGGCCATCGGGCGACAGGCCCGCGAATGTCATGCCCCGCGTTTCCAGATCAGCACGATAGGCCATATTGACCTCATACCGATGGCGGTGGCGCTCGGATATATCGGTTGAGCCATAAATTTCGGCAATTTTGGACTGTTCCGCCAGTTTGGCCTTGAAAGCGCCCAGACGCATGGTGCCGCCCAGATTGCCGTCGGCCTTGCGCTGTTCAAGCTGGTTGCCGTTCAGCCATTCGGTCATCAGGCCCACCACCGGCTCAGTGCAGGGGCCGAATTCGGTTGAATTGGCCGCCTGTATGCCGCTGAGTGAGCGCACCGCCTCAATCACTGCCATCTGCATCCCGAAGCAAATGCCAAAATACGGCACTTTGCGCTCGCGCGCGAAGCGGGCGGCCTGAATTTTGCCTTCCGCGCCGCGCTGGCCAAAGCCACCGGGCACCAGAATTCCATGCACATGCTCAAGATAAGGGGCCGGATCATTGCCCTCGAACAGGTCACTCTCGATCCAGTCGAGATTAACCTTGACACGATTGGCAATGCCACCATGCGCCAGCGCCTCGATCAGCGATTTATAAGCGTCTTTCAGGCCGGTATATTTGCCGACAATGGCAATGGTGACCTCGCCTTCCGGATTGTGAATGGCGGTGGAGACGCCTTTCCAGCGCGACATATTCGGCTTGGGCGCAGGCTCAATGCCAAAAGCGGCCAGCACCTCGCGGTCCAGCCCTGCCGCATGATAGGCTTGCGGCACATCATAAATCGTGCCGACGTCGCGCGCCTCAATCACGGCGCTTTCCCGCACATTGCAGAACAGCGCCAGCTTGCGGCGCTCGTCTTTGGGAATTTCGCGGTCAGAGCGGCACAGCAGAATGTCCGGCTGAATGCCAATGGAGCGCAGTTCCTTAACGGAATGCTGGGTCGGCTTGGTTTTCAGTTCGCCCGCACTCGGGATAAAGGGCAGCAGGGTCAGATGCACATAGACCGCATGGCCGCGCGGCAGGTCATTGCCCAGCTGGCGGATGGCCTCGAAAAACGGCAAAGCCTCGATGTCGCCCACCGTGCCGCCGATTTCGATCAGCACGAAATCGACATTGTCATTGCCGGCCAGAACGAAATCCTTGATTTCATTGGTGACATGCGGAATTACCTGAACCGTGGCGCCCAGATAGTCGCCGCGCCGTTCCTTGGTGATGATGTCCTGATAAATCCGGCCTGTGGTGATATTGTCCTGCTTGGTCGCCGGGCGGCCCGTGAAGCGCTCATAATGGCCAAGGTCGAGGTCGGTTTCCGCACCGTCATCCGTGACAAAAACCTCGCCATGCTGATAGGGGCTCATCGTGCCCGGATCGACATTGAGATAAGGATCCAGCTTGCGCAAGCGCACCGTGTAACCACGCGCCTGCAACAAAGCACCCAGAGCCGCCGACGCAAGCCCCTTGCCAAGTGAAGACACCACGCCGCCTGTTATGAAAATGTATCGCGCCATGGGATTATACTTCTATCCTGATTTTTTCGATTCGGGGAAATATTCGCAACAAATCCACAGCCGAGTCTGGCCCGGCTGGGGATTAAAATCTGCGGATCATCCGGTTTAGTTGGATTTGGGCGCTTCTGGCGCCGCAGGTGCGGCCGGAGTCTTGGATTCCTGATCCTTCAGCGATTTGCCAAGGTCAAAAGTGCCGTCCTTGGGCGCATCGGTCTTGGCGGGGGTGTTGGTCGCAGCCGGAATTTTATCAATGATCGACTTGCCCGAATGCGAAAGACCGGCCAGCACGGTCAGGCTGATGGAGGTGATAAAAAACAGCGTTGCCAGAATCGCCGTGGCCTTTGTCAGGGCATTGGCCTGCGCCCGCCCTGTCATGAAGCCACCGCCACCGCTGGACCCAAGCGCGCCGCCTTCTGAGCGTTGCAGCAAAACAACACCTACCAGCGCAATAACAATCAGGAGATGCACGACAATGAGAACTGAGAGCATTTTTATGTCCGACAACTGCCCAGAGCCTAAGCCTGAGCCATAATTTAACATTGAAAAGCGCTCTTACAGGATAGAACGCGGATTGGCTAGACCTTTAGCGATAAGCCGAGGCGATTCCCAGAAAGTCCGAGGCCACCAGACTTGCGCCGCCCACCAATGCACCATTGACATTGGCCACATGCATCAACTCCGCCGCGTTGGACGGCTTGACTGAGCCACCATAAAGAATGCGCACCTTGCCGCCAGCCGCACCAAAATGACCGGTCAGCCATGTGCGGATAAAGGCATGAACTTCGGCCACATCCTCCAGCGTCGGCACCAGACCTGTGCCAATGGCCCAGACCGGCTCATAGGCTATAATAATGCGGGAGGCATCGCCCTGCGGCACAGAACCCTCCAGCTGCGCGCCGATCACCGCCAGAGTCTGTCCGGCCTCACGCTCGGCTTTGGTCTCCCCCACACAGATGATGGCCTGCAGACCGGTCAGCAGAACGGCGTCCGCCTTGGCCTTCACCATGGCATTGCTTTCCTTATGGTCGGTGCGGCGCTCGGAATGACCGACAATCACGGCACGCGCCCCGCAATCCTTGAGCATTTCAGCCGATATATCGCCCGTATGCGCGCCAGCGGCCTTGGCATGGCAATCCTGCGCGCCAACCTGAACAGGCGTATGAGCAAGGGCTTCAGTTGCGGATTTGACCAGCGTAAACGGCGGACAAACGAGAAT
>DAIMHB010000356.1:0-2780 GCA_036723545.1 Beijerinckiaceae bacterium | reverse complement strand
GTCTGTTTCTGGTGTTTCCCATTGGTGTGGTGTTAAGTCTGGGCTCGGCCTTGCTGGTTATGTCGCGCTCCATGCGGGCGCGGGCCTTTAAACTGCGCATGTCCTTCGTGCTGGCCGCCGCCCTGTCGCTGATTTTCTGGGCTGTGCTCTCCCTGTGCTGGAGTCCCTATTGGCAGGTTGCGCTGGGGTTTGTCATCAAGGCGCTGTTTACAGGGCTGTTTGCATTTTTAACCTGCCGCGCCCTGCCCGAACATACGCGCAGTGCCAATCTCTATCTTGTCAGTCTGGGCTTATTCGCCGCCGTTGTGATTCCGCTGGTGCGGCCGATGATTCATCTCTCCTTCTCTGCGGAGAATCTGAACCTTGATGACCGCGCAGCCATAACGCTGGCGGTGATGGTGTGGCCCGGCATGGCAGCGCTGGCCATCCGGCGGCATATCATCTGGGCTTCATTGCTCGGCATTGGCATTGCCCTTCTGCTGATTCTGACGCATCAGCTGGCCTGCATATTGATTATGGCTCTGGCCACGGCGGTTTATGCCATATCGACAACAGCACAAGAAAAACTGGCCCACTGGCTTGGGCTTGGCTTTGGCGTGCTGATTTTGCTCGGCCCGGTGCTGATCCTGCTGCTGGGCCTGTTTGCCAGTCCGGACTCGACACTGGGTGCCTATAGTGCCGCACTCCGGCAATCCCTGCTCAGTGATTTCGCGCGTCTGATCACCGGCCGCGGGCTGGGCGCAAGCAGCCACAGCGCATTGGGCCTGCTGGATCCCACAGCGGCGCATTGGCTTGGATTTGAACTGTGGTTCGACCTTGGTTTGCTGGGTGTATGCGCCATGATCAGCCTGATTTATTCCAGCTTCATCGCCTGCAAGCAGATTCATGCCAGCCTGTCCGGCTTTGTGCTGGCCTGCATGACCAGCATTGTGCTGTTTGCGCTGATAGGACAGGGCTTTGCGCAAATCTGGTGGCTGACCCTCTTGTCTGTGACGGCCATTGCGTTTCAGGCGGTGAAAAACGGCCATTATCGCCGGCATAGGCCGGGCGCAAAGAGCAGCACACCCGAACCAGCGGCGATTTAGGCCTGCCACTCCAGCGCCCGAATAACGCCGCGCAATTCGGCCAGCCCTTTAAGACGGCCAATGGCCGAATAGCCGGGATTGGTTTTTTTGCGCAGATCATCCAGCATCAGATGACCATGGTCAGGCCGGAACGGAATGGCCTTGCCAACCGGGCGGCGGGCATTTTCAGCCAATAAAACCCGCACAACGGCAACCATATCGACATCGCCATCAAGATGGTCGGCTTCGTAAAAGGAGCCGTCGGACTCGCGCGTGGTGGCGCGTAAATGCACAAAATGAATGCGCTCAGCAAAGCGCGACGCCAAAGCGGGCAGGTCATTCTCCGCATTCACACCGAGCGAGCCGGTGCAAAAACACATGCCATTGGCGGGCGAGGGCACAGCCTCAAACAGGGCTTGATAATCCTCGGCATTTTTGGCAATGCGCGGCAGGCCAAACAGGCCGCGCGGCGGGTCATCCGGATGAAGGGTCAGGTGCACACCGAGCTTTTCAGCCACAGGTGTCACCTCTTCCAAAAATTCGATCAGATTGGCGCGCAATCTGGCCGCATCCACACCGGCATAAAGCGCAAGGCGGGCACGAAAGCCGTCCAGATCCAGCGCATCCGAAGTTGAACCCGGCAGACCGGCGGCAATGGTGCGGGTGAGCGCATCGCGCTCGTCCTGCGGCATGGCCGCATGAAGCGCGCGGGCGGCCTCAACAATCGCAGGTGCATAATCGGCCTCCGCCCCGGCGCGTTGCAGGATAAACACATCAAAAACGGCAATTTGCGTCTGATCAAAGCGCAGGGCTTTGGCGCCATTGGGCCGCTCCCAATAAAGCTGCGTGCGGGTCCAGTCGAGAATGGGCATAAAATTGTAGCAGATGGTGGTGATGCCACAGGCCGCCACCGCCTCCATCGAAGTCATCCAGCTTTGAATCGAGGCTTTCGCCGCCCGCCCCAGCCGCTTGACGTCATCGGGCACGGGGATGCTCTCCACCACGCTCCAGCGCAGCGGCGTGCGATTGGCAGGGCCGTTTTCGATCAGGTCTTTGCGCGCCTGAACATCCTCTACCGTCCAGACTTCACCCGGCGCGCGATGATGCAGCGCGGTGACAATGTCCGTGGCCCCGGCCTGTCGAATGTCGTCAAGGCTGACAGGGTCATTTGGCCCATACCAGCGCCAGGCCTGCGTGAGTGAATGAACCATAATGATGCCCTCCCCAATTTTATCGCCCTTCACCCTGAGGCTCTCGAAGGGTGAGCGGGTGAAAAGCCATCATGCCTTTCCGGCGAAGCACAGAAGGTTTTAACCTTCCAGCTCTTCGCGCAGCACTTCCAGCTCCAGCCATTGTTTTTCCAGTGCGGCCAGCTCGCTTTCGGATTTGGCCGCCGCATGGGTGGCCTTGTCAAACAGCGCCGGATCACGGCTGTAAAGACCCGCATCATCCAGAATGGCGCGCAATTTGGCAAGCCGTTCCTGCACCGCCTCCATTTGGGCGGGCAGGGTTTCCAGCGCGTGTTTTTCCTTGAAGCTGAGCTTGCGCTTTTGCGCGGTTGCGGCGGGTTTAATGTCCCTGGCGGGCTCGACAAAGCGTGGAGCCGCCAGATTCACCGGCACTTTGGCAAGGCCCGAGACCCCTGCACCACGCTGGGCCACCATATCGGAATAGCCACCGGCATATTCCTGCCAGACGCCATCGCCCTCGGCCACA
>DAIMHB010000355.1:0-2784 GCA_036723545.1 Beijerinckiaceae bacterium | reverse complement strand
CCGATGTCGAAGCCGGAAAAAGAAGAACAAAGACGTAGTTTTGCTTTTGGCAACACAGCGTTTGAAAATCCGGCTATTACGCGTGAAATGGTTAATCAGCAGGCTGAAAAATTAGAACAATCGGCCAAGCAATGAATAACAATAATAACCATGATCTAAATCGTCGCCATTCTGTAGTAGAATCGCCTGATCTAATTACAGACGAAACGCTAAAAGCAGAAACTGAGGCCAGAAATGGTCTCAGACAATTCGACTTAGGCATGAAAATTGTTGAAGATGCTTTAGATAAAGGTGACGGATTTAAATGGCGTCCGTCATTAATACAATCTCTTCACCGAGAAGCGCTACAAGGATTAACACAGCTTGCCGGAAATTGGAGGCCTGCAAATGTAGGTATAGAAGGTAGCACTCATAAGCCGATTGGGGCGCATCTTGTACCTGAAAAAATTGAAGAGTTATGCGATTATCTTAACACACATCGCATTGATAAAAGCGCACTGCATTTAGCTGCATATGCAATGTGGCGGTTAAATTGGATACACCCTTTTTCAGATGGCAATGGCCGAACATCTCGAATTTTATCGTATGTTGTTTTGTGTGTTGGGCTAGGATTAACGTTAAAGGGCACAAATACAATCCCCGACCAGATAGTAGCGAATCGAAAACCATATTTTGACGCATTAGAAGATGCTGACGCCGCATTTAATAACGGTAAAATAGATGTTTCGGCTATGGAACATTTATTAGAGCGATTACTAGCTGCACAATTGTTAAGTGTAATCGACAAAGCCAAGCAACAAAATATCATATAATTTTAGTTTCACCCCGCCAGCGCGTCCTTCAAGGCCTGCAAATCCGCAGGCAGCGGGCTTTCAAAAATCAGCTCCTCGCCCGTCACAGGATGTTCAAACCCCAGCAAGCCAGCGTGCAGCGCCTGCCGCTTTAATTTTTGCAGGGCGCTTTGGGCCTCGGAGGTCAGTTTAGTGGCTTTGGTCTTGAACCCCTGCCCATAGGTCTGGTCGCCCAGCAGCGGATGGCCGATATGCGCCATATGCACGCGAATCTGATGGGTGCGGCCGGTTTCCAGCGCGCAGGTGATCAGCGAGGCCACCGCAAGACGCGAATCCTCAGACCCGAAAAATTCATCGAGCTGCCAATGCGTGATCGCCTCGCGGCCCTGATCGTGGCGCACCACGGCCATTTTCTCGCGCATATGGGCGTGGCGGCCCAGCGGCGCATTGACCATGCCCGCCGGCCTGTCCATGCCGCCCCAGACAAAGGCCTGATATTCCCGCCGCAACGAACCCGTGCGGCCATGGTCGGCAAAAAGTTCGGACAGACCCTGATGCGCGCGGTCATTTTTAGCCACCACCAGCAGGCCGGACGTGTCCTTATCCAGCCGGTGCACAATGCCGGGGCGGCGCACGCCGCCAATGCCGGACAGCGAGTCGCCGCAATGGGCAATCAGCGCATTGACCAGCGTGCCGGTTTCATGCCCGGCTGCGGGGTGCACCACCAGACCGGCAGGCTTATCCAGAATCAGCAGATGCTCATCCTCAAACACAATATGAAGCGGAATGGCCTCACCCTTGGGCTCCGGCGGCGCGGAGGGCGGCACATCCACGCTGATCTGCATCAGCGCCAGACATTTATGCGCGGGGTCATCACACACATCCCCGCCAATGCGCACATGGCCATTCTGAATCAGGGTTTTCAGCCGCGTGCGGGACAAAACCTCGCCTTGTGCCTCGAAATGTTCGGCCAGAATCTTGTCCAGCCGCACAGGCGTCTGCGCTTCAGGCAGTTGAAAACTATAAAGGCCTTCGGCATTGACGCCCGAAACCGGCGGGCCCAGCGCGGCCTTGGCGGCTCTGGCTTCCTGCTGATCCAGCGCGCGCTGTTCGTAGGCGGCGGGCTCTAAATTATAACCGCGGGCAAGCTCGGCTTGGTGGCGGCGTTTGGCGTGCTGGTTCATATAAGATCAATTCATGTTTGTGCAGAAATAAACTGGGCTTGCCATATCACATGCGCTTTCAAATTGCACGCAACGCCTGATCAGCCTAGACAGGGAGAAAGAGAGCACCCCATGTCGATCAAAACACAAATTGCTATTGTTGGCGCAGGCCCTGCCGGTTTAATCGCCGCAGAAACACTCGCCAAAGCCCATATCGGCGCGCAGATCACCCTTTATGACCAGATGCCCTCCCCCGCCCGCAAATTTTTGCTGGCCGGACGCGGCGGCCTCAACCTGACGCATAGCAAGCCCTTGCCCGATTTTTTAAGCGCCTATCATGAGGCCGCGCCGCATCTGGCGCCCGCATTGGCGGCGTTCTCGCCGCAAGATTTGCAGGATTGGGCCGCAGAATTGGGCGAGCCCTGTTTTATCGGCTCTTCGGGGCGGGTTTTCCCGAAAAGTTTCAAGGCCTCGCCGCTGCTCAGGGCCTGGCTGCGCCGGCTGGAAAGCCTTGGCGTGCAGTTTGCGCCGCGCCATCGCTGGACCGGCTGGCGCGAGGGCGGCCTCTCCTTCGAGACCGAAAACGGCGAGGCCATCATCAAGGCCGATGCCGCATTGCTGGCTTTGGGCGGCGCAAGCTGGGCCAAACTTGGCTCAAACGGCCTCTGGGCCGAGATTTTAGCGGAAAAGGGCATTCAGCTCGCCCCATTCCGCCCCAGCAACTGCGGCTTTGACATTACCTGGACACCAGAGTTCGCTGCCAAATATGCCGGAACGCCGCTGAAATCGATCGTGCTGACGGGGGCGGGCACAAGCCTTCGCGGTGAGGC
>DAIMHB010000354.1:0-2786 GCA_036723545.1 Beijerinckiaceae bacterium | reverse complement strand
GTATTGGCATTCCCCGCGCCACCGCCAGAACCACCACCGCCAACTACGATATAATAAATAGAGAGGGAATTGGTGGTTATAGGCTGCCACTGGCCGTTGCCATAAACGCGCGCAACCCCCAGCGTGGTGTCCTGATACGCCGATCCCGCCAATGGGTTTGATGGTGCGGATGCCGATGGCGGCAGATTAAACGTGCCGCCGCCCGCCACAGACCATGTTGCGCCGGTTGTGCCTATGGCAAATGCTGTATTGGCCGGAATAGCACCATTGGCCTGATAAATTATGCCGTAATAGACAACCTGCGCACCCGACGCATAGGCGGTGGACAGCGACCAGGCTGTGATGCTGGACGCCGCACTGCTCGATGACGATGGCGGCGCAGATATGCCGCCCGGGACAGCATAGACAGGCTGACCAAGCGCCAGCGAAAAGGCCAGCGCAACCAGAAATTTATAAAATCGGATCATTGTAACCTCACTTGAGATTGTAATAGGTGGCTGTGGCCGTGGTGCCTGCGGCCACAACAGTCGTCACGGCAAACGGAAATGTTTGAAAGCCGAGGCTCACCGGAATCGTCAGGCTGGAGTTGTCCGCCAATGTCATCTGGACATTGCCAGCCGCCGTGCAGAGGATGCCGATCGAGCGCTGCGCGGCATATGCGGTGCCGACCGTCATGGCTACCACGCCCTGAAACGCCGCGTTGTTGGCGTCAACAACAGATAACGCGCCTTGATCGCTGGCAATAACCACCGGCACAGAGGCGGCTTTGAGCGCCTGCCCGACAAGCCAGTTGGTAATATGCGACGGCGAGCCACCATCCCCATTGAGCGCCGGAAATTTGCCGGAGATCGTCGAAAGCCACGACACAATGGTCGATAGCCAGCCAAACCAGCCCACTCCGCCCGTGGCTAAAGCAACGCCTGTAGCCGCCGTGCCCTGCGCCGTGTTTGTCGCAATGGTCGCCAGATTGCCACCCGTTTCCAGCGCGGCATTTGCGCCGCCGCTGGTGAGCTGCGTCAGATTGGTCAGCACCGGTGCGGCGGCGAGCGTTGTGCTTTGTGTGATGTTGCGCCAGGTCGTCGAGAGATAGACGGCAGGATTTTGCGTCTCGTCATATTGATCGAGCTGCTCAATATAATCGCCAACGGCATAACCCGTGGCCGCTGTGACCACCTTCCAAAGAATCGGCAGGGATTGGCGGCTGGTGCCGCTTGATCCGCCGGAAACCCGCGACCAGATGCCCTTAAGCAAAGCAATTTGCGTTGCATTGCCGGTGCCCGACCATGCCGCATCGGCCTGCGTGCCGATGGCCGTAATGAGGCTGCTGTTATAGCCGAGCAAGCGTTTCATAAATGCCGAAATCGTATAGGTGCCCGTATCGGTCGCGGCCTGCGCGTCCGATGCTGCGCCCAGCACCGCATTGAGCGCGGTGAGCTGCGTCAGCTCGTTATTTTCGACGAGGTTTAAAGCGGCAGACATGCTTTTAAGGTCTGTGTCCGTGACCACAATATTGGCATTGGCCGCCGTGATGGCCGTGACAAGATCAGCCAGAGATTTGCCGCCGCCCAGCGTGGTGACAGCCGTATTGACCGCAGTTGCAATGGCGTCCAATTTGGTCAGCTCGCTGGTGGCCGCCGTGTTGAGCGCAGTGAGCTGCGTGAGCGCACTGGCCTGCCCGGCCGCCGTTGCGCCCGCCGCCGTAGCCGTCTGGATCGCGGCCAGTGCGGTATTGCCGGTCGTGACCAGCGTATCCAGCGCCAGATTGTCCGTGTGCAGCGCGCCCAGCGACGTGAGCCCGCTGGTCTGCGCGGTTTGGACAGCAGCCAGCGCGGCCGAGAGTGTCGCCGTCTGGCTGGCGATTGTGGCTTCAGAGGCATTGCCGGCAGCAACTGTCGTTTGCAAGGCTGTGATGGCGCTCAGCACATTATTGACGGTTCCGGAAAGCGTATTCAATGCGTTCCGGATGGCCGTTTCATTTGAGTTCATTGCGGCCAAAAGGGCGGCAATAGACGTAAGTTGTGTTAAACTTGCCGCGTCTGTTGTGCGCAGTTCGCGGTTCAGATTTACCGATAAGGGCACATTTGAGCCATCAAGTGCCGGCAGAGCATTTTCATTGACCTGTGCGGTTGTAACGCTGGAGCCGGAAACGTTGATAATTGCGCCGCCATCAATCGCAACCCGAAGCACTTGGTTGAGTATATAAAAGCCCAGCGCTTTGGCGACATCCCCATCGGCATCCACATATGTGCCGGTGTCATTTATTGACTGAATGGTCATCATAACCTCTCGTTTGTTGGATCACGCCGCCGTCAGTGGCCGTGGAAATTTGCCATTGCCCATCAGCTGCTCAATGAGGAGCGAGGGTGTCAGTCCTTCGGGAGCAAGGCCGAGCCCGTCGATCGCATTGGCAAACAGGCTGCAAATCTTGTCGCTGTGCGGCCTCATCCCAAGCCCGACGCGCAGCGCGTCAAGGTAAGAATAAGCCTCGCCCACCCGCGCCAGAGCTCTGGCCTCAACCGCCTCTGTCCAGTTGATGCCGGTGGAAACCCAGTCGCAGGGCAAAAGCTGAGACAAGGGCGTGATATTGATGCCGGTAAACTCTTGTGCCTGCAGCACCAGCACACGTCCGCCAATGGCCCAGGCCACACCCACATGAGACCATGATCCGCCCTCGACATGCCGGATGAGTTTGGCAAGCGGCGCAGTGCCACGCCATGCCAGAATATCGCCGGATCGAATGAGAGGGCGGGCAGCTGAGTAAATCATGGGATCAACCCATATTGTTT
>DAIMHB010000353.1:0-2803 GCA_036723545.1 Beijerinckiaceae bacterium | reverse complement strand
GCCATAAGTGGGTTTTGTCGGGCGGCGGGGCGGCGGGGGTGGCTCCAGCGCTTTCAGAATCAGCTCGGTCAGGCGGTCGCGCGCGTCCTGTCGGTTGCGCTCCTGTGTGCGAAAGCGCTGCGCCGTGATGGTGATAATCCCGTCTTTGGAGAGGCGATGTCCGGCCAGATGCAACAGCCGGTTGCGTGCGCCCTCCGGCAGATTGGGCGAGCGGGCGGCATCAAAGCTGAGTTGCACAGCTGTTTCCAGCTTATTGACATTCTGCCCGCCGGGGCCGGAGGCGCGGATAAACCGCTCACTCAGCTCCGCTTCGTCAATAAAAATCCGGTCATTGATGCGCATGAGGCTTGATAGCGGATTTTAAAGGCAGGGGCGAGCGGATTTTGCTTTTTCGCCCTCACCCCACCTCATAGCCATATTCTGCTGCTGATACACTCAGCCAATGCCAGAAACTCTCGGCAAAGCTGCGCGCGATGGCCATTTCGCAGCTGTGTTCATCAAGACGCCAGAGGGCGGCGCTGATATGCGCAATGCTGGTCAGTGCCACGTCATCCGCTTTAAAAACATCGGGGTGCAGGTCAATGGTGACACCTTTGCGCAGCACCTCGTGCAGTTTTGATCCTGAAAGACGCAAAAGGGCGCGCCCGCCGCTCTGATCAATGGTGGCGGCATGGGGCGTGGCGAGTTGGTCATAAAGATCAGGAGCGGTGCCTGTGGCCAGCCATTGTCCCGGTCCGGCCCATATAAAGCTGAGACTGTCATGCCCAACGCGGCGCGGGCTGGTGGGCAGATCAAGGCTAAAGCGCGTTTTAATCTCGGCGCTTAAAGCCGCGCGCTGACCCTTATGCGCGATCAGCGCCACAATCGAGAGGCCGGAAATCTCGTTTATGGTCAGGCCGGTGGCATCCGCGCGGCCAAAATGGCCTTTTGCAAGGTTAAAGGCGGGGCGGGGAGTGAGGTTAAACACGCAGGCGGCTCCCTTCCGGATCAACAAAATGCGGCGAACAGACTTCGACGAGGGTTTCCTTGCCGCGGATCGGGTCATAGGCGCGGATCTGCTCACCCATGCGTTTTGTTCCCTCTTTCAGCAGCGCAAGGCCGATGTGATGGCCCAAAATGGGCGAATAGCCCGCTGAGGTGATATGGCCAAGGTCATTGGCTGCCACATTTGCGGTGCGCTGCGCCAATAAATGCGCGCCTGCGGCAAAGCTCGTGCCCGCCATGACCGGCTTCAGGCCGACAACAACCTGCCGGTCGGGTGCAATCAGCGCGGGGCGCTGGCTTAAGACGCGGCCAATGAAGTCCTTTTTCATCGCCATCATTTTGCCAAGGCCAAGGTCGGCGGCTGTGGTCTGGCCGTTGAGTTCGCCGCCGCCCACATGCCCCTTTTCGATGCGCATGACATTCAGCGCCTCAATGCCATAGGGGTGGATGTGGTAAGGCACACCCGCCTGCATGATCGCGCGGATCAGGGCGTCGCCATATTGGGCGGGCACCCCGATTTCATAAGCCAATTCACCTGAGAAGGAGATGCGGTAGAGCCGTCCTTTCACCGCGCCAATGGTGACCGCGCCGCAGGCCATATAGGGAAAGGCCTCGTTGGAAACATCTTCCGCAACCAGCGCGGCAATGACCTTGCGGGCATTGGGCCCGGCCACAGAATATTGTGCCCAATGTTCAGTGGCGGAAATCAGCGTTACATCCAGCTCAGGCCAGAGCACCTGCGCGCAAAAGTCGAGATGCTGCATCACCTTCACCGCATTGGCGGTGGTGGTGGTCATGAAATAATGGTTTGGCCCAAGGCGCGCCGTGGTGCCGTCATCCATAACAAAGCCATCCTCGCGCAGCATCAGGCCATAGCGTACGCGCCCCACGGGCAGGGTGGAGAAGGTGTTGCAATAGACGCGGTCAAGAAAGAGTGCCGCGTCCTTGCCCTGAATGTCGATTTTGCCCAAAGTCGAGACATCCGCCACGCCCACAGATGCGCGGGTGGCGATAACCTCGCGGTTGCAGGCGTCGAGCCAGCTTGTATCGCCTTTCTGCGGGAAATATTGCGCGCGCAGCCAGAGGCCCGCTTCCATAAACACTGCACCTTGGCTTGCCGCCCAGTCATGCCCCGCAGTTTTGCGGGTAGGGCGGAAGTCCTTGGCGGTGTGAATGCCCGCCAAAGCGCCGAAGGATACCGGCGAATAGGGTGGGCGAAAGCGCGTTGTGCCGGTCTGCGCGATGGTTTTGGCGCTCACCTCCGCCATCAGCGCAAGGCCATTGACATTGGCGGTTTTGCCCTGATCTGTCGCCATGCCCAGCGTGGTGTAGCGCTTGAGATGCTCAACGGCGCGATAGCCCTCGCGGTGGCTCAATGTGATGTCAGCGGCACCCACATCATTCTGGAAATCGACAAAGGCCTTGCCTTTGATGTCTTTCACCTGCCAGAGCGCGGTGACAGCGGTCGATTCATCCGCCACATTTGGCAGGTCCGGCGCGGCAGCGTTAAAGCCGCAGGCGATCAGCGCCTGCAAAGCCGCCTCTGCGCCAGAGCGCAGACATTCGCCCAGCGCCATCTGGCCATTGGCCGCGCCCACCACCTGCATGGCGGGGGGCAGGGTGCCGGGCACAAAGGCCACTTTTTCGGCGTTCCATACCGGCTTGCCGCCCAGATGCGAGGTGAGATGCACCGCAGGGTTCCACCCGCCCGACATAGCCAGAAGGTCGCAGGGCAGGGTGAAGACCTTGCCATGATTGTCGCGGATTTCCGCACCGGAGACGTTCAGCTTGCCCAGCGCCCGCGTCACCACACCGGAAA
>DAIMHB010000352.1:0-2818 GCA_036723545.1 Beijerinckiaceae bacterium | reverse complement strand
TTTTAATTATGTCTAATTTAATTTGATTAATTATGCAGCGCTTGCCAAATTTATAATCTTGCTATCCGCTATATTTTCTTCAATAACATTTGAAGTAAAGGCTAGAATTCCAAGATATGTTCCCATTTCAGCTTTATTATGCACCATAACTATTCTTTTTGGTGCGTGTTCAAGACGCGATATATCATTCATCTTCATAGCCACGCTTGCGACTGAATTTGGATGCTTTGTAGCAAATTCAAACAAAGTTTTCTTGCGTTCGTGTTGAATTGACGCTGCAAATTCCCATTCATGATTTGATGCACCTATTATCTTATCCATTTTATTGACGTTTTTGATACCAAATATACGTTCAAGTTTTTCAATCATAAATTCAGCCCCGTCGATAGACAGTTTTTCCGCGGCCTTTGAAGCTGCAATCAACACGGCTTCATGCGTGCAATTTGCAATGGTAACTATTGCCCCAGGAAGTCTATCTGCATCAACTTGAAGTATAAAAAACGCATGATTATCAAAACCAATGTTATTATTTTGTCCTATAATTTTAGCTTGTCTCATGTAGGTGCGTTCAAATCCACCAAGCTCTGCCTCTGTGTGCCCCATACCAAAATCTGTTACAAAATAAACATCTGGGCCACCAGAAATTCGGACAACAACTTCAGACCCGCTTGGATAAAGAAGAGGGGTTTTTACATATGAGCCTTCTGGGCGATGAGCAGTCGACACGATTCCGCGTATGGCAGCATCAACCACATTCGCAAGACCAGTATTGATTGACATGTTCATGATCCAAATCTCAAATAAATTTTGGCTCCCAAGGAGGGCGCGAAACCCATTCTATAGGCGATATGTTAAATTCTTTGCCGACAAAGGCAAGCATTTCATCGAACGTAGGTTCTGGCTCAATAGGAACAGAAATAGGCAAATTGCTCTTATTTCCCTTGCGAACGCCATCTGGATCATGCTGCCAATTTAAAGCAAATTTATGGTGATGTGATCCTTTTTGTATCAAATTGCGATATTTTTCGGGGCCAATATTTTTGTTGCTATGCGCAGCTAAGGGTTTCCACTCAATACGAGCTATAGGCCCACCTTTGGGGTTCTTCTTTGCTGGGAAGTATTCAAGCTGGAATGTCACCATTTCATCGGGACGATTGATCATAGCGATTGCCCTGAACTGGAGTCCCTCTATTGTCACTCCGCCTATATCTAAAGGAGATACGAGATTAAAACGCTCCTCGTCGCGCTTAATCCAATAAGGGCGCACCGGGAAATTTTTAGATTCTTCGAATAGAGTTTTAAGATCAGCAAGCATTAACTTAAATGAGCATAATTATAGCAACAATTCGAGTAATTTTTCAAATTTGCACTTAGAAAATAATATTCCAATACCCTTAAGGCTCCAGCTCGCTGTCCCAGTAGAGATAGTCCATCCAGCTTTCGTGCAGGTAGTTGGGCGGAAACAACCGGCCATTCTGGTGCAGGTCGTTGATGGTGGGCTGGAAGGGCTTGCGCGCCGGCCACATATTGGCCTGCTTGGGCAGCATATCGCTTTTGGCCAGATTGCAGCAGGCACAGGCCGCGACAATATTTTCCCAAACCGTGGTGCCACCCTTGGAGCGCGGAATCACATGGTCGAAGGTCAGGTCATCATGCGCGCCGCAATATTGGCAGGTGAACCTGTCCCGCAAAAATACGTTGAACCGGGTGAAGGCCGGTTGACGGGCAGGTTTGATATAGGTTTTGAGCGAAACCACCGAGGGAAGCTGCATTTCCCAGTTGGGGCTGCGGATGGTTTTTTCGTAATATTGCACGATATTGACGCGGTCGAGAAACACCGCCTTGATCGTATCCTGCCAGCCCCAGAGCGAGAGAGGGTAATAGCTTAAGGGTCGAAAATCCGCATTCAGAACCAGCGCGGGGCAGGCCTGCGGAGAAATATTTTGCTGGAAGTGAACCGTCAATTCGGAGCCTCTTCCTGTTCGCCCGATAAAGACAATTTAACGGGTCAGCCAGTCATTTCTGCACCATAGTGTATAGGCTATGACAGGCTTGTGAAGGCTTTATTTTTTATTCCGGATAAATTCTGCGCGGCCACTGTGCCAAAATGACCTAACGTTAAGCCTTGCTTAAGCATTTTCGTTAAAACTTCAGCCTCAATGCAAGTTTTAGCTGCCGCGAAATGAGTCTGATATGCGCCTGTATCGAAAATATGCCGGAGATGATAGCTATAACCGGCGTTATGACGAGTATAATGCGCAGGATGATCATTATAATGATCCGCGCGAGAGCCGGACAACCGCATTTGATTCGGACAGAAGGGCCTATGATTCGCCTTTTGCTGTGAAAAGCGAAATTTATGACCGTTTTCATCATGTGCATGATGAATTGTTCCGTCTCGAAAAAATAATCAAAGCCCAGATCGGGCGATGCGCTTGTGCCGCCTCTCCGGCTCATCCGCGCTTTGAGGCTGAAACAGGCGGGCG
Source organism: Beijerinckiaceae bacterium (assembly GCA_036723545.1). GTDB lineage: Bacteria > Pseudomonadota > Alphaproteobacteria > Rhizobiales > Beijerinckiaceae > JANXSV01. The sequence continues at coordinate 332 of DAIMHB010000352.1, read as the reverse complement.
GCCGCCCTTGCGCTGTCCGCCGGTGCAAATGCGTGACATGGCCAATTTTATGCTGTCGCGCGAGGGCGATCATTTTCTCAATCTCATACGGCAGATTATCCGTGAGGAGGTCGATGCCGGATTGGCCGAACATTATGGCGTGCCAGCGCCTGAGGCGGATCAGGAATATCCGCATGATGATGCCGATGATCTCGAGTCTCTGCGTGATCTGATCCGCCAGAGCCTGTCACAGCGCGACAGGCGCCGCCGCGCCTGAATGATCCTGAACCGGCTTTGATGCGTATCTCCTCACATATGTGCGGAGGAAGCCAATGGCGCAGACGGTTCTTATT
>DAIMHB010000351.1:0-2820 GCA_036723545.1 Beijerinckiaceae bacterium | reverse complement strand
GCCCCGCGCGCGGCCATGATTCCGCCGCGTCAGAGCTCGCCCTCCAGCGTTCATGCCGATTATGCCAAACGCGCCGCCGCGCCCACCCTTCCGCGCGCGCCGCAGCCCAACCTTGACGTGAATGGCCGCGCCACGCCGCAGCCCCGCATTCAGGAAGACGACCAGCTGGAAATTCCGGCCTTCCTGCGCCGTTCCTGATCACAAACACAAAGCCAGTGCTGAACCCGGGTCTTTGACCCGGGGGCAGTTGGTCTGTGTCTGAACCGGTATGGGACGACTCTTCACGCCCCAAGCCTGTAACAGACCGTAAAAAACCGTGATTTTGTGTTTTGGCTTGATACGGTTATGTCTCAAAAGAAACGAGCGTGAACAATCGTACGGCCAGACAGCCGGTTGAAGTGGGGACGAATGCAAAGCCGACAAACAACTTTGAATGCACGCGCCGAAATCAGCGGCAAAGGTGTTCATTCAAATTCACCTGTCTGCCTGATCCTGAACCCGGCCCCTGCGGGCAATGGCATTGTGTTTCACCGCATTCACGCGGATGGCAGCCGCCGCACCATTCCGGCGCTGTGGTCGAATGTGTGCATGACAGAACTGTGCACCGTCATCGGAGACATGAAGCTGGGGGCGGTCTCCACCATCGAACATCTGATGAGCGCGCTGTTCGCTTTGGGCATTGACAATCTCGACATTGAAATCGACGGGCCGGAAGTGCCTATTCTGGACGGCTCGGCCAAGGATTTTGTCGAGCTCATCGACCGCACCGGCATTGCACAAACCCAGACTCCGCGCACCTATGTCAAAGTGCTCAAGCCGATCCGTATCGAACATGGGCGCGGCTTTTCCGAACTGCGCCCCGCCGCACAGGGTTTTCATCTGGATGTGGAGATTGATTTCTCGGCCCCCATTATTGGCCGCCAGCGCAAGGTGGTTGAACTGTCGCCGAATATTTTCCGCGATGAAATTCAGGCCGCCCGCACCTTCGGCTTCCTGCGTGATGTCGAACATCTGTGGAAGGCCGGCTTTGCGCTTGGGTCATCGCTGGAAAATTCTGTGGCTCTGGATGGCGATAAAATTCTCAATCCGGAAGGGTTGCGCTACCGCGACGAATTTGTCCGGCATAAAATGCTGGACGCCATCGGCGATCTGTCGCTGGCCGGTGCACCGATCATCGGCACCTATCGTTCCTATTGCGGCGGCCATAAAATGAATTATCTGGTGCTGGAAGCCCTGTTCAGGGATAAAACAGCGTTTACTTATGTCACCGCACCGGCCCGCACGGCTCAAAAGGCGGAGAGTCCGCCGCAAAATGCCGCGGTATTTTTATAAATCGTAGTTTTATGTTGCAATTTCGCCATGATTTATGGCGCTAAACGCGCTATGTTTGCACAGAATCGATTATGCCACTAATGTTCGGCTGGGTTATGTGTTATCGACGATCTGGTCTGGCTCCGGCCGGAATAATAGGTTAAGAAGTTGGCTCCTCTGGTTAGAGTTTTGTGCATGTCCGTTGTTATTTCTGAAAACTCCGCTGCCCCGACACCTGTGCGCTCTGGCGCACGTCTGCGGCATATTTTGCTCATGGCCACTGTTGCCGCCCTGCCGCTGGCCGGATGTTCCTCACTGGAGGGGTTCAACCCGTTTGGCGGCGAAAAATATAAAACAGAGATCCTGCCCGATATTCCTGCCGAAAAGCTCTATAATCAGGGCCTCGCCAAGAGCAATGCCGGCAGCTACAAAGATGCCTCGAAGAAATTCATGGAAATTGAAAAGCAATATCCTTTCTCTGTCTGGGCGCAGAAGGGCTTGCTGATGTCCACCTTCGCCAATTATCGTGATGGCAATTTTGATGACGCCATCTCGCAGGGCAAGCGCTATGTGGCCACATATCCCACCTCGCCGGATGCTGCCTATGCGCTTTATCTGGTGGGCGAATCACAATACGAGCAAATCTCTGATATTTCGCGCGATCAGGACACAACGGAAAAAGCCCTGCAAAGTTTTCAGGAGCTGATCACCAAATATCCGAATTCGGAATATGTGGCGGATTCGAAATTCAAGATTCAGGTGGCGCATGACCAGCTGGCCGGCAAGGAAATGTCGATTGGACGTTTCTACCTGACCCGCAAGAATTATGTTGCGGCCATCAACCGCTTCCGTGTGGTTCTGGCGCAATATCAGACCACCCGCCACACTGAGGAGGCGCTGGAGCGCCTGGTTGAAGCCTATATGGGCCTTGGCATTGTCAATGAGGCACAAACTGCCGCCGCTATTCTGGGCCATAACTATCCGGACAGCCAATGGTATAAGGATGCCTATGCGCTGTTGCAGAGCGGTGGTGTTGAACCGCGTGAAGACAAGGGATCCTGGATCTCGAAGATTTTCAGCACGGTTGGCCTGTGACGGAGTGGCGCGTGCATGTTAACTGCGCTCGCCATTCGTGACATTGTCATTATAGACACGCTTGATCTCGACCTCAGCAAGGGGCTGACTGTGCTCACCGGCGAAACCGGCGCGGGCAAGTCCATTCTGCTGGATGCGGTGGCACTGGCGCTGGGCGGCCGGGGCGATGGCGGACTGGTGCGCGCGGGCCAGCCGCAGGGGCAGGTGACAGCCGTTTTCCAGATTGCCGAAACCCACCCTGCCCGCACATTGGCACAGGATTTCTGGCTGGAGATCGAGGGCGACCTGATCTTGCGCCGCATTCAGATGGCGGACGGGCGCACCCGCGGCTTTATCAATGATCAGGCGGCCAGTGCGCAGGCCTTGCGCGCTTTGGGCGCCACGCTGATTGAAATCCACGGTCAGCATGATGAT
>DAIMHB010000350.1:0-2838 GCA_036723545.1 Beijerinckiaceae bacterium | reverse complement strand
GCCATATGCGGGGTGATCGGTCATGGCTCGGTGTTTGGCACAGGCTATGAAGAGGCAAAAGGCATTATCCATGGCGGTGGCCCGGGCACGCTTGCCTTCGGCCCGCTCAAATTTATTGCGACGGTGTTTTCGGCTTTAAGCGGAATTCCAGGGGGTATTTTTGCGCCCTCACTGGCCATAGGGGCGGGGCTGGGCTCCGACCTGAGCCTGCTGTTTCAATCGATTCCCATGGGGGCGCTGGCTCTGATTGGTATGGTTTCCTATCTGACGGGGGTTGTGCAGGCGCCGATAACGGCATTTGTGATTGTGCTGGAAATGACCAATGACCATGCTATGGCATTTCCGCTCATGGCGGCTGCCCTCATTGCAAACTGGACCTCAAAGCTCATTATGCGCGAAGGCCTGTATCATGCTCTGGCCAAACGCTATTTGAGCCAAGTCCCGTTATAAATGGCGGATGGTGAGTCCATAAAACGCCTTGGGATTGGCCTGAGGCAGAATATATTGACCGCTTAGGGGCAAAATTTCTAGCGCTTTGAAAGTTTTTCAAGCCCCAGCAATAAAGCCAGAGTTGAGACAGCCAGCACAATGGCCAATGCGGCACCGGAAAAAATATCCCCTCTGTCCGTCAGGCTGAAGATGGTCACCGGCAATGTCACCCAGCCCGGCGGATAGACCATGGCTGTTGCGCCCAGTTCACCCATGGACAGAGCGAAGCTCAGGCCAAAGGCGGCCAGCACATAAGGGGCGATCAGAGGCAATGTCACATGGCGAAGCTGGTAGAGTGGGCGCGCACCCAGACTTGCCGCCACCCATTCATAATCAGGAGGCAGGCGCGACAGCCCTGCCGAAACATTGCCGAATGTGAATGCCGAGATGAGAACGAAATGCGCGATCATCACAATCGCCGTAGTGCCATTCAGCAGCAGGGGTTTCTGGCTGAAGGCCACCAGCAACCCAAGCCCGACAGAGACAGAGGGCACGGCGCTGGGAATGAAAAACAGGGTTCCGAGGGCGCTTTTCCAGCGCGGGCCCATTTGCCGCAGCGCCAGTGCGGCCCATGTGCCGGAGATGAGGGCGAGAAGGCTGGAAAACAGGCCGGTCAGCAGACTGGCCTTTATGGACTGAAAGGACTCATCGGACAATAAATGCTGGTAATGTGCCAGCGTGAAATCAGTGGGCAGGATGCCGTTCCATTGTTTGGCGAGACTGGCCAGCGCAATAACCGTTAAGGGAAGCAGAAACAGAGCAAAAATCAGAAAGGCCGCGCCACACCAGATCAGCGCGCGCCATGCGGGGGACCAGATCAGCATGATTCAGGCTCCGAATCTGCGCACAGACAGGCGGTAAAGCCCGAAAAGGCCCAGCGACAGCGCAATATTGATCATCGCAATCAGGCAGGCCGCCGGATAATCCGATTCCTGTATGGCTTTTTCATAGATCAGCAAGGGCAGGGTGATCACCCCTTTGGCGCCAATAAACAGCACAATGCCAAACTCATTGACAGTGAGCAGAAGGCACAGACTGCCCCCCGCCAGAATGGCCGGAAGCGCCGCAGGCAGAATAATTTGACGCAGGATCATCCCTGAGCGCGCGCCCAAGATTGAGGCCACCTCAATCTGGCTGGTGTCCACCTGCGAAAAAGCCGCCAGAAGAGGCCGCAACACAAATGGCGTGTAGACTGTCACCTCGGCAAGAATAACACCCCAGCCGGAATAGAGAAAATCAACCGGCGGTGCATCCAGATGAAATGTCTGGATCAGAACGCCATTGAGAATGCCCGCCGAACCATAAATAAAGCTGAAGGCCAGCGTCATCAGAAATGTCGGCAGGGCAATGAAGGTGTCGATCAGGCGGGCAAGAAATATGCTGCCGCGGAAGGGCACATAAACCAGCACCACGGCCAGCACCAAACCCAGCACAAGACACAGGCTGGTGGAGGCCAGAGCGATCTCGGCGGTATTGAGAAGCGCATTGAGAAAAAACGGCGCCTGAATCATGGCCAGCGCCGGAGCCAGCGCCAATGTGCCGGTTTCAGTGGTGAAAGCCTGCTGCGCAATCAACGCCAGCGGATAGGCAAACACCAGAAGCAAAAGAATAAGCGGCGGGGCAATCCATAAAAACGGTGCACTTGACCCAAGAGCAGGCTTTATTTTTGCTGCCAAGCTAGACATGGGCATCATCGGGGATAAGGCTTGCATCTTCGGACGCAAAAAACAGATCAAGGCTTGTGCCCAGCTCCGGCATGGAGGGCAGGCGTGTAACAACAACACGAGCCGGTGTTCCGCCTATTTCCACATCAAGATGCAGAAGCTCGCCATGCCAGTGCACATTCATCATCCGTCCGGTGAGGCGATGGGCGCGGCCATTGTCCGGCGCGAGGGTCAGATTTTGCGGGCGGATGCACAAAAGTGCCTTGCCCTTGTCGATATCAGGATGAGCGGCCACGGAAAAGCGGGCCTCTCCAAGTCGCAGGCTGGCAAAGCCCGTAGAGCCGCCATTCTCCTCAATCTGAACCGGCAAAAGATTGGCGCGGCCCAGAAATTCGGCGGCGAAGCGGTTCGGGGGCCGGCGATAAAGCTCGCCCGTGCGGCCATGCGCACTCACAGCCCCGTCTTTCATAATGGCAATTTTATCGGCAAGGGTCAGAGCCTCGCTCTGATCGTGCGTAACATAAAGAATGGTCAAATCCGGCAGATTACGGTGCAATGTGGCGATTTCTTCCACCATTTGCCGCCGGATTTGCGCATCCAGCGCCGATAAGGGCTCATCCAGCAGCAATACACGCGGGCGCACCGCCAGAGCGCGGGCAATGGCCACACGCTGCTGCTGCCCACC
>DAIMHB010000349.1:0-2844 GCA_036723545.1 Beijerinckiaceae bacterium | reverse complement strand
GTTTGGGATAGTGCTTGATGCGGATATTCAGCCGGTATTCCTCGCGCCAGAAGGTGAGCTGACCATCATGGTCGCCCGCCTTGCCCTGCTCATAGAGGCGGCGGATGTCGCCCCCCGCGCAAAAGGCCTTGCTGCCCGCCCCTGTCAGCACCACATGCTGCACGTTCTCGTCCGCAGCAAAGGCATCCAGCGCTACATTAATCTCGCGCACCATGTTGAGGGTCAGGGCATTGAGGGCTGCGGGGCGGTTCAATTCAATCAAACCCGCCGCACCCTCGACACGCCAAATAATTTCGGACTCAACAGGTATATCTGACATAAGCATCCTCCGGCTCTCGCAAGACCCTGCCCGTGCGGCGATAAAAATCAACCTAAAAACATCAAGTCCGCACTGATATTTGGTATGAGTCCGGTGCGGCATGACATCCTGTTTCGAATTTTGCAAATTCATGCTAATCAGCGCCGAAATCCGGAGCTTAGTTATGCAGATCACCCACCGTCCCCGCCGCAACCGCAAATCCGACTGGGCGCGCCGCCTCGTGGCCGAAAACAGCCTCAGCGTGAATGATCTGATCTGGCCGGTGTTTATCATTGCTGGCGAGAACCGGCGCGAAGCCGTGGCCTCAATGCCGGGTGTCGAGCGCCTCAGCATCGACCTCATTGTCAAGGCCGCGCAGCATGCGGCTGCGCTGGGCATTCCGGCCATAGCACTCTTTCCCTATACCGACCCCGCCCTGAAAGACGAAAACGGCTCGGAAGCGCATAATCCCGACAATCTCGTGTGCCAATGTGTGCGGGCACTCAAGGCGCAAGTGGCCAATATGGGCGTTATCACCGATGTGGCCCTCGACCCTTACACCAGCCACGGCCATGACGGCATTATGCGTGGCGACGACATTATCAATGATGAAAGCGTGGCCGCACTTGTGGCACAGGCGCTCAATCAGGCGCGGGCTGGCGCCGACATTATCGCCCCTTCGGACATGATGGACGGGCGCGTGGCCGCCATCCGTGCCGCATTGGATGCGGAGGGCTTTCATCATGTGCAAATTATGGCCTATGCCGCCAAATATGCCTCGGCCTTTTATGGCCCGTTCCGCGAGGCGGTGGGCTCGGGCGGCGTGCTGCGCGGCGACAAGCGCACCTATCAGATGGACCCGGCCAATAGTGACGAAGCCCTGCGCGAAGTCGAAATGGACCTGAATGAGGGCGCGGATATGGTGATGGTGAAACCCGGAATGCCTTATCTCGATATTGTGCGCCGTGTGCGCGACATATTTTCGGTGCCGACCTTCGCCTATCAGGTGTCAGGTGAATATGCGATGATTATGGCCGCCGCCAACAATGGCTGGATCGATGGGGACAAAGCCATGATGGAAAGCCTGCTGGCCTTCAAACGCGCCGGCGCGGATGGCATCCTCACCTATTTCGCCGTGAATGTGGCAGAGCGGCTGAAAAACACCTGACCGTCAGAACAAGCCCCTTCTCTCGCCAATAAGGCCACGCCCTCTTGCGACCAGAAACTGCGCAAGATGGCAAAATTTTAAATATTACAATGCATTTGGAAGGTGGTGGCCGGAGCTGGAATCGAACCAGCGACACTGCGATTTTCAGTCGCATGCTCTACCAACTGAGCTATCCGGCCTCGCCAAGCAGCGAAGTTGGCGCTTTATAAGAAGCGAATCTGATCTTGTCTACCCCATTTGTGAAATATCTGTGATACGAAATTGAACGTCCTCACGCCCGCCCCAGCGGTTGACGGACAGCGTGCCCGCAACAGCTACGCTGGCTGCACTCTGCCCTGCCCGCAAGGCATTGCCCAGTTCAGTGCCAAGTGCGCGAAAAGCCATGGCTTTTACCATTGTTCCGTCCTGCCCGCGCAGCCGAACCCGCAGATGCCCCGTGCCAACCTCCACAGCATCGACAATTCGCATATCCGGCAACACAAAAACCGGTTCAGGGCTGGCGGAGCCAAATGGGCCGGCGTGCTCAAGCTGGTGAATCAAATCCATCTGCATGGCTCGGGGGTGAAGAACCGAATCGACCAGCAGGCTCGCGTCGGCTTTGGCCTCGGCAATAGCCTGTGCCAGATGCTCATTTAAAAAGGTCTGAAACGGCTTTTGCTGCTCGCGCCGCAGCGTAACACCTGCCGCCATGGCATGGCCGCCGCCTTTGACAATAAGCCCCGCCTCCGCAGCCTTGCGCACAGCCGCACCCAGATCAACACCGGCAATGGAGCGGCCCGAACCGGTGCCCGTTTCGCCCGACCATGCAATGGCGAAGGCCGGAAGTGTGAATTTTTCCTTCAGCCGCGCGGCCACAAGCCCCATGACGCCGGGGTGCCACCCCTCCTCAGCCACCAGAAGCACGCCTTCCCGCACCTGCTCCAGCCCTACCTGTGACAGCGCCTGCGCTTCGGCCTCCATCAGCGCCGCCGCCTCTATCGCCTGACGCTCGCCATTGAGCCGGTCAAGCTGAACAGCCAGCGAAACCGCCAGTTCCTCATCGAGCGTGGTCAGCAGGCGCACGCCCATCGCCGCGTCACCGATTCGCCCGCCCGCATTGATGCGCGGGCTGAGCAAAAAGCCCAGATGATAGGTGTTCGGGGGCCCATCAAGCCCGGCCACATCCATCAGCGCGCGCAGGCCGGGGCGCTGGCGCAGTTTCATCACCGCCAGCCCCTTCACGACATAAGCGCGATTCAGGCCCTTCAGCGGCACGACATCGGCCACAGTGGCCAAAGCCACAAGATCAAGCGCCTGCAACAGATCCGGCGCGGATGCTTCAGGCCATAGGCCACGCTGGCGCAATGCCCGCGTCACCGCCACCAGCGCCATATAGACC
>DAIMHB010000348.1:0-2876 GCA_036723545.1 Beijerinckiaceae bacterium | reverse complement strand
GATAAATAAAGGAGAGAATCCAGCGGCGCGGCATCCGCGTGCCCAGCCAGCCGGAGGACAGCGACCCCATAATATTGAAAATGCCGACCAGACCAAAGGCCCAGTAGCCCACCCGCGCGTCCAGCCCCGATTCAATGACATAACGCTGAAAATGCACGGTCACGAAGGCGAGCTGAAAACCGCAGGTGAAAAAGCCGATCACCAGCAACACATAGGAGCGGTGACCAAAGGCCTCGACCAGCGCCTGTTTCACCGATTGCTGAACCTGACCGCCCACCTGCCGCACCTGCGCCGGACTGGCGACAAAAATCGACAAAGGCACCACCAGCAGCATCAGCCCGCCAAGAAAAATCGTCGCATGTTCCCAGCCGAACTGGCTGACCAGCCCACCCGACAAAGGCGCGAACAGAAATTGCCCCAGCGAGCCCGCCGCCGTGCCAAAACCATAGGCCATGGAGCGCTTTTCCTCCGGCAGCAGCTTGCCAAAGGCGCCCAGCACCAGATTGAACGAGCAGCCGGAGAGGCCAAAGCCAATCAACAGCCCCGCATTCATGCCAAACAGCAAGGGCGTCGTTGAATAAGCCATGCCGATCAGGCCAAGGGCATAAAACAGCCCGCCCACCATCAGCACACGCATGGAACCGAACCGGTCAGCAAAAGCACCCGAAAACGGCTGACCAATGCCCCAGAGCAGATTTTGAATGGCAATGGCCAGCGAAAACTCCGCCGTTGTCCAATGACGATCCGTGATGATGGGGAGTTGAAACTGCCCGATGGCCGAGCGCGGGCCAAAGGTGAGAATGGCAATCAGACAGCCGGCAATCAGAATGGCCTGTGTCGAGATTTTCGGGGATTTACCCGCAGCAAAATGTGTCACCGCATGTCCAATTCAAGGTTGGAGGGTTGATGACTTTAAAAATAGTTTTTTTATTTGAAAAGCAAGAAATAAAAATTGACACCCATCAAAATAGTTAGTATTTTTTATAACGTTATAATAAAAACAGTCTAGGGCTAACAATGAAAGCCGAATTCAACAATCCATTTCGTCCAGGTGCGGGGCATAAGCCACCTTATCTCGCTGGTCGGGAAGTGGAAAAGAAAGAGTTTAGGCATCTGCTGAAACAATCCATTATCACCGATAATCTGATTTTAACGGGGTTGAGAGGCGTTGGGAAAACTGTTTTGCTTGATGAGCTTAAATCCATAGCTCTCTCAGAAAATTGGCAATGGGTGGGAACGGACCTTTCAGAGTCTACAAGCATCAGCGAAACGAACCTTGCGCATCGGCTGATCACAGATATGTCCGTCATGACATCATCTATCAAAGTGAATGAATTTAAAAACCAGCCTATTGGATTTTTATCCCGAGAGTCCACGGAGGGTATTTATCTTGACTATAATGTTTTGATGCAAATTTATGACTCCGCAAACGGTTTGGTTATCGACAAGCTCAAAGAAGTATTTTTAAGTGTTTCACCCTTTTTTAAGGCAACAGGCAAAAAAGGAATGATTTTTGCCTATGACGAAGCGCAAAATCTTGCGGATCACGCGCAAAAAGATCAGTTTCCACTCTCTTTATTGCTGGATTTATTTCAGTCGCTGCAACGCCAAAATTTCACATTCATGCTGGTTCTGTCAGGCTTGCCAACCTTATTTCCGAAACTGGTTGAGGCAAGAACCTATGCCGAACGCATGTTTCGTGTCTTGTTTTTGAAAAAATTGTCAAAGAACGAAAGCCATCAAGCTATAAAAAAACCCATAGAAAATGCAAATTGCCCCGTCTCCTTTTCTGACATTGGCATTGAAATTATTTACAGCAATTCCAAAGGATACCCCTATTTTATCCAATTTATTTGCAGAGAAGCCTTCGATTCTTGCATTCAGCAGATGGATGCTGGAATGCCTCCGGTATTTCCCTTGGATGGAATCATACGCAAACTCGACAGCGATTTTTTCGCGGGCCGGTGGGCGAGGGTTACGGACAGACAGCAAGAATTGCTCTTTGTCATCGCAAGCCTCGATCAACCTGAAGACGAATTCACTGTTCAAGAGATCGTATCAAAATCGGCAGAAATCTCAGAAAAGCCATTCAATAGAAGCCATATCAATCAAATGCTGGCATCGCTCATAACCAGCGGCCTCATTTATAAAGACCGGCATGGAAAATATATGTTTGCTGTGCCGCTGATGGCAGACTTTATCCGCAGAGTGATGACATAATATTTCATCGCGGCGCGGCCGCCCGCGCCAGGCGCTCATTGATCGCCTCGCCTAAGCCCTCATGCGGAATGGGGGCCACGGCAATCACCGCCGCGCCGCGCGCATCCATCTCGCGCAGATAGGCAAAGAGATTGGCCGCCGCCTCGCACACATCACCGCGCGGTGACAGGTCCAGCCCCGCCCCGGCATAAGTGCCGCCAAAATCCAGAAACACCTCACCCGCGCGCGGGGCCGCTGCATTGAGGCGGATATGCGCCCGCGGTGCATAATGCGAGGCCAACTGACCGGGGGCCACGGGATGGGGAGAATTTTCCGTCTGTTCGGTGAGGGGCGTCGCAATCACCCGCTCAATATCGGCACGCGTCACCGCGCCGGGGCGCAAAATATGCACCTTGCCTCCCAGACAGGCGACAATGGTCGATTCAACACCAATGCCCGACGCGCCGCCATCCAGAATCAGCTCAATGCGCCCATTCAGATCAGCAAAGACATGCGCCGCCAGGGTCGGGCTGATATGGCCGGATATATTGGCCGAAGGGGCCGCTATCGGGCGGCCCGCCGCCGCAATCAACGCCCGCGCAACTGGGTGCACCGGCACCCGCAGGGCCACGCTGGCGAGACCCGCGCGGGCGAGATCACTCACCGTGCATGTCTCG
>DAIMHB010000347.1:0-2878 GCA_036723545.1 Beijerinckiaceae bacterium | reverse complement strand
CCTTGAAGATCGGCTCCAATGGCAAAGCTGTGGTGATTTTGCGTCAGCGTCTGATTGCCACGGGCGATCTGGATGTCGCGGCCAATTCAAGCCCGGTGTTTGATTCTTATGTTGAAGCCGGTGTGAAGCATTTTCAGGCGCGGCATGGCCTTGCGGAAACCGGAATTGTCAGCGACCAGACCTTCACCATGCTCAATGTGCCGGTGGATGTGCGGTTGCATCAGCTTGAAACCAATCTTGTCCGGTTGCGGTCTTTTGCCGGTAATCTGGGCACGCGTTTTGTCACGGTCAATATTCCTGCGGCGCAGGTGGAGACCGTTGAAAATGGCGAGGTGGTGACCCACCATGCCGCAGGTGTCGGCAAAATTGACCGCCAGTCGCCGGTGATGAACACGCGCGCGCTGGATATTAATTTCAACCCCTACTGGACTGTGCCGCCCAGCCTGATCAAGAAAGACCTCATTCCGAAAATGCAGGCTGATCCGGGCTATCTGACCGACCATAAAATCCGCATTTTCAATGCGCAGGGGCAGGAGGTTCAGCCGAGCCAGATCAACTGGAACACCACCGAAGCCGTGAATTATAAATACCGGCAGGATCCGGGTGGTGACATAAATTCGCTGGGCTTTGTGCGCATCAACATTGCCAATCCTTACGGGGTTTATATGCATGATACGCCTGAAAAAGGCGTATTTGGCGATGATTTCCGGTTTGTGTCGTCAGGCTGCGTGCGCGTGCAGAATGTGCGTGATTATGTCGCATGGCTGCTGAAATATGAGCCGGGCTGGAACCGTGACCGTGTGGATCAGGCCATGGAATCCGGCGAGCGGCTGGATGTGAAGATCACCAATCCGGTCAATGTATATTGGGTCTATATCACCGGATGGGCAACGCCTGACGGTCTTGTGAACTTCCGTGAGGATATTTATCAGCGGGATGGTTTTGGGAATGTGCCTGCCGTGGCCAATAATGCGGTCTATTCACGCCCGCCGACACAGAGCGCTGAGGCTCTGCCGGAAAAACTGCCCGCCATGAATGTGGATCAGCTGCCACCCATGCAGGAATAGCGCTAACATCTGCTGCGGTGCATTTTGCACATGAACACTCTCGCGCGGCTTTCATCTTAGAGGCCGCGCCAGATGTCGCAGAAAGGGCTATAAAGTCGCTTTATGGCATATGTGCCGCTTTTCCACAGCATAGATTTGTGTTAGGGGCTTTGAAATGCCTGTGCATCAAGGCCCTGTATTCGTTTATGGTTGCCATCAAGCCTCGTTTTCAAGGATACGTCTCACATGAGTTCCGCACCTCGCTATGCCCTGTCCAACAGTTTTTTCTCTGCCGCTCTGGCCGATGCTGATCCGGAAATTGCTCGCACCATCGAGCTGGAGCTTGGTCGTCAACGTCATGAGATTGAACTGATTGCCTCTGAGAATATTGTGTCGCGGGCCGTGCTGGAGGCGCAAGGCTCGGTGATGACCAATAAATATGCGGAAGGTTATCCGGGCCGCCGTTATTATGGCGGCTGCCAGTTTGTCGATATGGCTGAAAAGCTGGCGATTGATCGTGCCTGCAAAATTTTTGATTGCAAATTTGCCAATGTGCAGCCCAATTCCGGCAGTCAGGCCAATCAGGCGGTGTTTATGGCCACTTTGAAGCCGGGCGATACATTCATGGGGCTTGATCTGGCGGCGGGCGGCCACCTCACTCACGGCTCGCCCGTGAACCTGTCCGGCAAATGGTTCAATGTTGTCTCCTATGGTGTGGACAAAGACACCCAGCTTATTGATATGGATGCTGTGGAGAAGCTGGCGCTGGAGCATCGCCCTAAGCTGATTGTGGCTGGCGGTTCGGCCTATCCGCGCCATTGGGATTTTGCCCGTTTCCGCGAAATTGCCGATAAGATCGGCGCGATTTTTATGGCGGATATTGCGCATTTTGCGGGTCTTGTGGCAGGCGGCGCGCATCCCTCGCCGTTTCCGCATGCGCATGTGGCCACCACAACCACCCATAAAACATTGCGCGGCCCGCGTGGCGGCATGATTCTCACCAATGATGAGGATCTGGCCAAGAAGCTGAATTCCGCTGTGTTCCCCGGTTTGCAGGGTGGGCCATTGATGCATGTGATTGCGGCCAAGGCTGTGGCCTTCCATGAGGCTTTGCAGCCAGAATTCAAAAATTATGCCCGCGCCGTGGTGGAAAATGCCGCTGCTCTGGCCAAAACGCTGATGAGTGCTGGCTATAATCTCACCACAGGCGGCACGGACAATCACCTGATGCTGGTCGATTTGCGCTCGAAGGGCCTGAATGGCAAGCTGGCTGAGGCGGCGCTGGGCCGCGCCCATATCACCTGCAACAAGAATGGCGTGCCGTTTGACACCGAAAAGCCGATGATCACCTCCGGCATTCGTCTGGGCACGCCCGCCGCCACCTCGCGCGGTTTTGGCGTGGAGGAGTTCAAGCTGGTGGGCGAGCTGATTGCTGAAACACTGGACGGCTTGGCGAAAAACGGCGAATCGGGCAATTCTGCTGTTGAGGAAAGCGTCAAGACGCGCGTTCACGCGCTGACCAAGCGGTTCCCGATTTATTCGTGATCGTTTTTGATAGTAAAACGCACGGCCTTTAAGTAACCTGTTCTAATAAATGCACTAAACATTTCGTTTATTAGAACAGGGCATATGATATGCTGGGCAATGTTGCTGAAGTACTGAGGCAGTGGGTCGTTGATATTTTTGTTAAGGCTGTCTTGAATATTTCTCGGGAAGAAGATCGCAATGCGGTTTTATCTTGGCTTTCGCGATCTAGGGATATTATAGTCTCTGAAAGCGATGTTAAATTTAAATATATGAAATTATATAATAATATTGACGCAAGCCAGTCG
>DAIMHB010000346.1:0-2884 GCA_036723545.1 Beijerinckiaceae bacterium | reverse complement strand
CTCCAAAGGTTGCATCATGCTGGAAGCCGAGAATCGCGCTTTCATAGGCCTCGAAGGCCATCACCAGCCCCATTTTATGGCGGTCTTCCGGCACATGCACCACATGATGCGCGCGCATGGCGCTGGGATTATGCTGCTCTGGCGGCACCTCAATGCCGTTGATCAGGATGCTGCCCGAAGCAATGGGGCGGATGCCGGCCAGCGCCTCCAGCAATTCGGACTGGCCATTGCCCGCCACACCGGCAATGCCGACAATCTCGCCCGCGTGAACACGGAACGACACGCCATGCACGCGCACAACGCCAAAATCATCCTTGACCACAAGATCGATTGCCTCCAGCAGCACCGGGCCGGGCTGGCTTTCGCCCTTGTCCACTTTCAGAAGAACTTTGCGCCCCACCATTGCATCCGCAAGGGCGGCGGTGGAGGTCTCATGCGTGGCAAAATGCGCCACCATCTCGCCGCGCCGCATCACAGAGACCTGATCGGTCACATCCATGATCTCGCGCAGCTTATGGGTGATGAGAATGACCGTTTTACCCTGACTTTTCAGCACCCGCAGCATGTCGAACAGCTGTGTGGCCTCGGAGGGTGTGAGCACGGCGGTTGGCTCGTCGAGAATAAGAATTTCCGCGCCGCGCACCAGCGCCTTCAAAATTTCCACCCGCTGCTGCAACCCCACCGAGAGATCGCCGACTTTGGCCTGCGGATCAACATCCAGCCCATAATCTCTGGCGAGCTGCGCCAGATGCGCCCGCGTCTGCACCGCGCCGGAGCTTAAAAAA
Organism: Beijerinckiaceae bacterium; assembly: GCA_036723545.1. Lineage (GTDB taxonomy): Bacteria > Pseudomonadota > Alphaproteobacteria > Rhizobiales > Beijerinckiaceae > JANXSV01. The sequence goes on along the minus strand of DAIMHB010000346.1, from coordinate 2,099 downwards.
GCGCCGCCTTCGGCCCCCAGCATCACATTGTCCAGCACTGACATTGTATCCACCAGCATGAAATGCTGATGCACCATGCCTATGCCATGTGAGATGGCCTCGCGGCTGGAGCGGATGCGCACGCTCTGGTCGTTGACTTTAATTTCGCCGCTGTCCGCTTCATAAAAGCCGTAAAGAATAGACATCAATGTCGATTTTCCGGCACCATTTTCACCAACAATGCCATGAATGGAGCCCCGCTCCACCCGCAAATGCACATTTTTATTGGCTTTGACGGCACCAAAGGCCTTATTGATGCCGGTCAGTTCAATAGCAGGGCGGGACTGTTCATTCATCAGCGGGGCACCGGCAGCTTGGGTTGAGGTCTTACCACCCCTTAACCTTAAGACATATGAGGGGACGTGAGGACATATGTGTAAAATGCCCTCACCCTCTCCCATCCTTCCTCAGGATGACGGGAGAGGGAAGGGTTGGCGTTGGTATAACCGTGAACTTAAATCACATGCACCTGCATTACATGCACTTGGAATCGCTCATGTAATCATGCACATTGATTTTGCCGGAGATGATGTCGGCAGCGGCCTGATCGGCAGCGGCTTTCATCTCAGGCGTCACAAGCGCCTTGTTATTGTCGTCCATTGCATAGCCGACGCCATCTTCCTTCAGGCCCAGAGCCTGAATGCCGCCCTTGAATGTGCCATCCTTTGCGGCTTTGAACACATTATAGGTGGCCACATCGACGCGCTTGAGCATGGAGGTGAGGATTTTGCCGGGCTGGAGGCCGTTCTGGTTGGAGTCAACACCAATGCCGAGCTTGCCTGCGTCCGCAGCGGCGCGCAGCACGCCGATGCCGGTGGCGCCCGCCGCCGCATAAACCACATCCGCACCCTGCGAAATCTGTGATTTGGCCAGCTCGCCGCCCTTCACCGGATCATTCCAGGCGGATGGGCTGTTGCCGGTCATGTTTTTAATGACCTCAATCTTCGGATTTACATATTTTGCGCCCTGCTCATAGCCGCAGCCGAATTTGCTGATGAGCGGAATATCCATGCCGCCGACAAAGCCGACCTTGCCGGTTTTTGAAGCCTTGGCGGCCAGCAGGCCCACCAGGAACGAGCCTTCATGTTCCTTGAACACGATGGAGGCCACATTCGGCTTGTCTACAACCATGTCGATAATGGCAAAATGAGTCTTCGGGAATTCATCCGCGATTTTTTCCAGCGCGGTCGCCCAGGCAAAACCGGGCAGCACAATCGGGTCCTGACCATCGGATGCAAATTTGCGCAGCGCCTGCTCGCGCTGGGTGTCGTTCTGGATTTCAAAGTCACGGAAGGCGACGCCGCTGTCCTTCTGGAATTTTTGTGCGCCGTTGAACACGCCCTCATTGAAGCTTTTGTCAAATTTTCCGCCAAGATCATAAATAATGGCAGGTTTAATCTCCGCAGCATGGGCCGCAACCGCCCCCATAAAGGCTGCCGCAACGGTCAGTGAAACAAGTTTATTCATGTAAATCTCCCTGAAAGCTATAGACCTGACTATCTGGCCGGATTTGTGACAGCCCGCCACAGCCCCGATTCTGCTCTGCATAGACCGGCATTGCCACAAGTTTGCCGAAAATGCGGACAATGTCGAGCCTTGAGTTGAGGCAATCACCATAAATACCGTTGGGGCATTTATTTTTGAGGGGCTGAGCGGGGCGAGTCTGATGGCTCTGTGGGCCTGCACTTGGAAACCGCGCATCTTCATGCCAGATTAGGCGCAAACAGGAACCAGATTGATGCGCCAGCTTGCCCTTATTGCCCATGACCAGAAAAAAGCCGAAATGGCCGCATGGGCCGAGCGCCACCGCCAGCGCCTGTCGCAATTTAACCTCTTTGCCACCGGCACCACCGGCGGGCGGATTATGGAACGCTGCCCGGAACTGCCGGTGACGCGGCTGAAATCCGGCCCGCTGGGCGGCGACCAGCAGATCGGCGCGATGATTGCGGAAGGGCGGATCGACGCGCTGGTGTTTTTTGTCGATCCGCTGTCGCCCCACCCGCATGATGTGGATGTGAAGGCGCTGATGCGCGTCGCCCTTGTCTATAATATCCCTATGG
>DAIMHB010000345.1:0-2895 GCA_036723545.1 Beijerinckiaceae bacterium | reverse complement strand
GGGATAAGCTGCGGGTGTTTCAGGCCGCTGCCGACGCTGGCTCCTTTACCCATGCGGGGGAATCGCTGGGGTTGAGCCAGTCGGCGGTCAGCCGTCAGGTGAGCGCGCTGGAGCATGAGTTGCAGGTGCCGCTGTTCCACCGCCATGCGCGCGGGCTGATTCTGACCGAACAGGGCGAATTGTTGTCGCGCACCGTCAAGGATGTGGTGCAGCAGCTTGAAGGCGCGCGCATCCGCCTGAATGACAGCCGCGCCAAGCCCAATGGCGACCTCAAGGTCACCACCACATTGGGCATTGGCACAAACTGGCTGACGCCGCGCATCGGTGAATTTCTGGAGCTTTACCCCGATATCCGCCTGCATCTGATTTTTGCCGATGATGAGCTTGACCTGTCCATGCGCGAGGCCGATGTGGCTTTGCGTATGCGCGCACCAACGCAAACCGACCTCATCCAGCGCAAGCTGTTCACCATGCACTTCCATGCCTATGCCGCAGCGGATTATCTGAAAAAGCATGACCAGCCGCGCTCTGTCGCTGACCTCGACAAACACCGGATTATCAGCTTCAATACTATGGATGTCGGTTTTCTCAACAATATCAATTCATTGCTTTATATTGGCCGCGACCAGAAAAATCCACGCCCGCCGGCCATGACCGTCAACAGCATCACCGCTATCCGCCATGCGGTGGAAAAGGGCGTGGGCATTGCCGTGCTGCCGGATTATATTATTCCGCAGGAGTCCGGCCTTGTGCGCCTGTTGCCGCAGGCGGATATGCCGGAGCTGGATTGCTATCTGGTCTATCCTGAAGAGATGAAAAATGTAGCCCGCGTGCAGGTGTTCCGGGATTTTCTGGTCTCCAAAGCCCAGCGCTGGCATTATTGAGGCGGTGGATTTCAGCCCCGCGCTTTGCGCATATCAGAGCTGTTTAATCAGCGTTTGTGCATGTGGGCCGCTGAAGTCATAACCTTGTGCAGAAACAGACGGGCCCGCTCCTCCCCGAGTGCCTGTCTGAACTTTTTCTGCGGTTTCCCCCCTCACCGCAGTAAGGCTGGACTTTGGTCCAGCCTTTTTTTATGTGCGGCCAAACAGGCGCTCAATATCACTGAGCTTGAGCGCAATATAGGTGGGACGGCCATGGTTGCACTGGCCGGAACCGGGCGTGCGCTCCATTTCACGCAGCAGTTCATTCATCTCATCCGGGCGCAGGCGGCGACCGGCCCGCACCGAATTGTGGCATGCCATGGTCGCCAGCACATGATCGAGCCGCCGCTCCAGTGTCAATGTGCCGTCCTCATGCAGGGTCTGGGCAAGGTCACGCACCAGCGCGGCAATGGCCCCGCCCGCCAGTTGCGCGGGCACTTCATTCACCGCCACGGCCCCGGGGCCGAAAGATTCAACCACGAGGCCGAGATCGGCCAGCAGGGCGGCATGGTCAAGCAACAGGGCGGCCTCATCTGTGGGCAGATCGACAATCACCGGAATCAGCAAGATCTGGCGGGCAATGCCACCTTTGGCGCGCTCGGCTTTCATCCGTTCATAAACCAGCCGCTCATGCGCGGCGTGCTGATCCACAATGACAAGGCCATCCAGGGTTTGCGCAATGAGATAGGTGTCGTGCAGCTGTGCCTTGGCCGCGCCCAGCGGCAGCTGTTCCAGCTCTGGCCGCGCAAGGTTAGCCCGCATATCGGCGGCCGGTGCGGTGGCAAAGGCCGATTGCGCCGGCTCGGCAAAGCCCGCAGCGGGTGGGAATGCGCCCTTTGCCTGCGCTGTGGAGGCGGGTGCAGGGGCAGCGGGCGAGGCCCGCCAGTCCCAGTTCATCGGGCGCGGTACATGAGGACTGAAACTGTTTTGGGATCTGGCCAGAACATCCAGCGTTTTGTCGCCGCCGGTGCTGGTGGCGCGGTGCATGGCGCCTGCCAGAGTTTGGCGCAATGCGCCGATCATCAGCCCGCGCACAAGTCCGGCATCATGAAAGCGCACCTCGGCCTTGGCCGGATGCACATTGACATCAACAAAATGTGGCTCGCACTCAAGAAACAACACGACGGAAGGGTGGCGGTCTGAGGGCAGATAATCGGCATAGGCGGCGCGCACTGCCCCGTTCAGCACCTTGTCGCGCACCGGACGGCCATTGACAAAGAGATATTGCGCCTGTGCATTGGCGCGGTGGAAGGTGGGCAGACCGGCAAAACCGGAGAGGCGCACGGCTTCGCGCGCCGCATTGACCGCAAGCGCATTCTGGCGGAAATCATCGCCCAAAATTTGCCCCAGCCGCTGCAGCATCGCCATATCGCCGCTGCAGGGCGTATAGTGAAAGCCGGTGAAGCCCTCTCCACCCAGCGCAAAGCGCACATCAGGATGGGCCATGGCCAGCCGTTTGACGCAATCCACCACCGCCAGACTTTCGGCCCGCTCGGTTTTCAGAAATTTCAGCCGCGCGGGCAGGCTGGCAAACAAGTCGCGCACCTCGATTTGCGTGCCTTTGGCAAAAGACACGGGTTTCGGGGTAGATTTGACGCCAAAATCAACCTGAATCCCGAAGCCAAGATCGCTGCCCCGCGCCCTTGTGCGAATGTCGAGATGCGCCACAGAACCGATTGAGGGCAGGGCCTCACCGCGAAAGCCGAGCGTGGCAATGTTGGAGAGGTCAGAGTCGGGAATTTTCGAGGTGGCGTGCCGTTCCACCGCAAGGCTGAGGTCGTCCGCATCCATCCCTTTGCCATCATCCAGCACGCGGATCAGGCGGCGGCCCCCGCCCTCCAGGGTGATGTCAATGGAGCGGGCTTCGGCATCAAGTGCATTTTCCACCAGCTCTTTGACCACAGAGGCGGGGCGTTCCACCACCTCGCCCGCCGCGATCTGGCTGATCAATGCGTCGGGTAGCTCACGAATC
>DAIMHB010000344.1:0-2899 GCA_036723545.1 Beijerinckiaceae bacterium | reverse complement strand
ATTGCGCTCTCCTCTGACTTTATCGTCGGTTTTCCGCAGGAAAGCGATGAGGATTTTGCCGATACGCTGGATCTGATTGAAAAGGTTAAGTTTTCAGCGGCTTATTCGTTCAAATATTCGCCGCGTCCCGGCACACCGGCGGCCAGCCTGCCGCAACTGCCCGAATCCGTGAAAGAGCAGCGCCTTGCCGCTGTGCAGGCCCTGATCGAGACACAGCGCCAAAGTTTTCACGCGCAGGCTCTGGGGCAGGTTGTCGAGGTTTTATTTGAAAAACCGGGCCGCAAGGCCGGTCAGATCGGCGGCAAATCGCCCTATCTGCATGGGGTGCATTGTGATGGCCCGGTTGAGATGATCGGAAAACTGGGTCATGTTGAGATTATCGCAACCGGCGGCACATCGTTGCAGGGGCGTTTGTTGACAGGCGAGGAACCATGAAAGCCACAGACCGTTCTGCCTCTGCTGATTTTGCCGGACAGGCTGACACCGACACCAGTGTTGAAGTGGCGCTGGCTTTTGAGGACAATCGTATTGCCTCGGAAGTTTTTGGCCAATATGACCAGAATCTGGCGCAGATCGAACGGAAATTAAATATTGTAGCCCGCGCCAATGGCAATCAGATCACATTGAAAGGCACCAGCGAGGCTTGCGCCTATGCGCGGCGGGTGCTGGTGGCGCTTTACACGCAGGCGCGCAATGGCCGCCCCATCACCATGGGTGATGTCAATGGCGCCATTGCCGAGGGTGCGCTTCAGGGCCAGTTGTTCCCCAAACAACCCGAGGCGGCGGCCCGCGTGGTGTTTGACCAGATCGGCACCCGCAAGCGCGGCCCCGTGAAAGCGCGTAATGCGGCGCAGGATGTTTATCTGCGGGCGCTTAAAAAATATGAGCTGGTCTTTGCCGAAGGACCGGCGGGCACCGGCAAAACATGGCTGGCGGTCGGCCATGCCGTGGCCTTGCTGGAGCAGGGCGCGGTGGAGCGGCTGATCATTTCCCGTCCGGCGGTTGAGGCGGGCGAGCGGCTCGGCTTTCTCCCCGGCGACATAAAGGAGAAGGTCGATCCTTATTTGCGCCCGGTCTATGATGCCTTGTTTGATTTTATGGAAGGGCGCGTGGTGGAGCGCGGAATGCAGACCGGCATGATTGAGGTGGCGCCGCTGGCATTTATGCGCGGGCGCACCCTCTCCAATGCGGTGGTGCTGCTCGATGAGGCACAGAACGCCACCTCCATGCAGATGAAAATGTTTCTCACCCGCCTTGGTGAGGGTTCGCGCATGATTGTCACCGGCGACCCGACCCAGACCGACCTGCCTTTGGGCCAAAAATCCGGCCTTGCCGAGGCGATCCAGCTGCTTTCGGGCGTCGAGGGCATTGGCCATGTCAAATTCAAGGATGAGGATGTGGTGCGCCATGATCTGGTGCGGCGTATTGTCACGGCCTATGAGGCGGCAGGTGCGCGGATTGCGGCGGGTCTGCCCCGATGATCACATTGGATTTTGCCATAGAATCCGATCTCTGGGCGCAAATACCGGACGCCGAGGCACTGGCGCAACGCGCCCTTGCTGCGGCTGAACTCAATGCGGGCAAGACATTGCATCCTGAAGTAGAGGTGAGCATTGTCCTGACCAATGATGCAACCATCCGCGAGCTGAACAAAAACTGGCGCAAAATTGACAAGGCCACCAATGTTTTGTCTTTTCCGGCGGCAAACCTGAAAAAACTGGCGCAATCGCCGCTGCTGGGTGATATTATCCTGAGTTACGAGACATTGGCGCGTGAGGCGGGGCAAGAGTCCAAAACAATATAGGATCATTATTCCCATCTGATCATTCACGGGTTTTTGCATCTTCTGGGTTTTGACCACGAAACCGAAACCGAAGCCGAAGCCATGGAAGCTCTGGAAATCAAGATTCTTGCCGCGCTCAACATTGCCAATCCCTATGCCGATACAGAGCCAAGCCCCAAACCATGAGCGAGAACAGTCGTAAATCCACTTCCGAGTCTGCCGAGCACCGCACTGGCCTGATGGAGCGTCTGCGCGGGCTGATTGGTCTGGGGGGGGCCTCGGTGCGAGACGATATTGAGGATGCGCTGGCCGATCTAAAAACCGAGACGGATTTTTCGCCGCAAGAGCGCACCATGCTCAAAAATGTGCTGGGCCTGCATGAATTGCGGGTGGAGGACGTTATGGTGCCGCGTGCTGATATTATTGCGGTGCAGGCCAGCGCCAGTCTGGCAGAGGTTTTGTCGATGTTTCGCACGGCGGGTCATTCGCGCCTGCCGGTGTTTAATGAAACGCTGGATGACCCGCGCGGCATGGTGCATATCCGCGATTTTCTCGACCATCTGGCCACTGTGGCGGAAATCGGCACCACGCGCCGCCGCCGTAAAACTGTCAATCCGCAGCAACCGCAGGTGCCGGGGCTTGACCTGTCTGTGCCGCTCAGCACAGCCAAAATTCTGCGTCCCGTTCTGTTTGTGCCGCCCTCCATGCCCGCTCTGGATCTGCTGATCAAAATGCAGGCTTCCCGCACCAATATGGCGCTGGTGATTGACGAATATGGCGGCACGGATGGTCTTGTTTCCATCGAGGATATTGTCGAAACCATTGTCGGCGATATTGAGGACGAGCATGACGAGGCCGAGGGGCCGGCCTTTCAGGTTTCTGCCGATGGATCGATTATCGCCAGCGCGCGCGCCAGTCTGGAAGAATTGGAACAGGCGCTCGGGCGTCCGCTGGCTGATGTCGAGGATTCGGAGGCGGTGGATACGCTGGGCGGGCTGGTGACCACGCTTGCGGGGCGCGTGCCGGTGCGCGGCGAGATTGTGGCGGGGGATGACGGGTTGTAATTTGAAATTCTTGATGCCGATCCGCGGCGTGTCAAACGTTTGCGGCTGTCCT
>DAIMHB010000343.1:0-2913 GCA_036723545.1 Beijerinckiaceae bacterium | reverse complement strand
GTCAAGATAGACCTGCGGGGTGATATCACCATAGGCCCAGGCCGTCAGCAAGCCCCCAAACAGCGCCATCATATCCCCGATAAAGGACAGAATCGGCAGGCTGATGATCAGCGCCAGCACGCGCGGCACCAGCAAAACCTGCACCGGGTCGAGCCCCATCACCCGCAGCGCGTCGATTTCCTCACGCATTTTCATGGAGCCAAGCTCTGCCGTAATCGCAGAGCCGGAGCGGCCGGCAATCATGATCGAGGTCAGCAGCACCGCCAGTTCACGCAGCACCAGAATGCCGATCAGATCCACAGCAAAAGGCGCGGCACCAAACCGCTGCAGCTGGAAAATACCCTGCTGCGCCACAATGCAACCCACCAGAAAATTGATCAGCCCGACAATCGGCACCGAGCGGAAGGCGATTCGCTCAATCTGGAAAATCATCGAGGTCAGACGAAACCGGCGCGGATGGCGGGCAATCTGGCCAAGGCCCTGCATAAGTTCGCCCAGAAACGCGACACCATTGACAAGGTCGCGCAAGGCCAGCACCACACTGGAGCCAACATCGGCCAAAAGTCCGATCAGCAGCAAGGACTTCTCACGTTTGGGCACCTCAAATTCACGATAATGCGCCTCGCGCAGCAAAATGGCCTGCGTTTCGCTGACATTGACATAAGCAACAGCACATCCGAGGGCGGAAAGCTCTGTGCGGGCGCGGTCAATCACCCATGCGCCCGCCGTATCCAGCTGCGAAATGGCCTCCAGATCCAGCTCGACAACCGCCGCCCTCTGTCCGGCCTTCAGCACATCCTGCGCCCGGCTCTCCAATGCGGGGCCGGAGGCAACACTCCACACCCCATGGAGTGCAAGCCGCAGCCGCCCCTCATTCATGTGTTCAGAAAAACCGACAGATATTTGCATGAACCTTAGGTGCCACAACAGACGACCGGCGTCGAGCCCTTTGTCCTTCACCCAAATTATCTTATACAGAATGAAACGAAAGGAAAATGGATGCGTCAGATTTCGGTTCAGCGTGACATATTTCCTCTGGCCAGCGCCTTTGTCATTTCGCGGGGCAGCCGCACCCAGGCCGAAGTGCTCACCGTGACGCTGCGCGAAGGCCATTTCACCGGACGGGGCGAATGTGTGCCCTATGCCCGCTATGGCGAAACACTGGCCTCCGTTGCGGCCCAGATTGACAGCATAAGCGCCGCGCTGATCGCGGGTATGGACCGCACCGCCCTGCAACAGGCCCTGCCCGCCGGTGCCGCGCGCAATGCTGTGGATTGCGCCTTATGGGATTTGGATGCGAAAAAAGCCCATGTTCCGGCCTTCACCCTTGCGGGTCTCGACCGCCTCAGCCCCGCCACCACCGCCTATACGCTCTCGCTCGGGGCCCCCGAAAGCATGGCGCAGGCCGCGCGGGCTGCGGCCCACCGCCCGCTTCTCAAGCTCAAGCTCGGCGGTGCGGGTGATGCCGCGCGGCTTAAAGCCATAAGAGAAGCCGCGCCGGATGCAACCCTGATTGTCGATGCCAATGAGGCCTGGACACCGGAACTCTATGCGGAAAATACCGCCGCCTGTGTGGCCGCCGCTGTGGCCCTGATCGAACAGCCCTTTCCCGCCGGACAGGATGCGGCTCTGGCGCATCTGCCCCGCCCTATCGCCATTTGCGCCGATGAATCGGTGCATGACCGCCAGGGGCTGGCCGATCTGCGTGGTCTTTATGACGCCATTAACATCAAGCTCGACAAAACCGGAGGCCTGACCGAAGCCCTGCTGCTGGCCGAGGCCGCCACGCAACTCGGCTTCAAACTGTTTATCGGCTGCATGGTGGGTTCGTCTCTGGCCATGGCGCCCGCCATGCTGCTCACCGGCAAAGCGCATTTTACCGACCTTGACGGGCCATTGTTGCTGGCCCATGACCGCGACGACGGGCTGGTCTATGACGGCTCGGTTGTTTTTCCGCCCAAACCCGCCCTCTGGGGCTAGACCGGCCCCGCTAAACCGGCGCGGCGGCGCATATGCCAGACCAGCAGAATAAGACATAAACCCAAAAATGCGGGCAGAATCATAAAAATAATTCCGGAGCCGCCCAGCGCCGCATAAAGCGGCCCGCAAAGCGCCGTCACCACCGCCATGAACAGCGAATTGGAGCCGCCATTCAGCCCCTGCGCCTGCGCCATGCGGCTGGCCGGCACAAAGCGGGAGAGCAGATACATGGTGCCCAGATGGGTGGCGCAAAAACTTAAACCATGCATGGCCTGTGTGGCCAGAATGCCGGTTGCACCCAGATCAAAACATGTGATTAGCCAACGCAGCATGGCCGAGAATGTCCCTAAAATGAAAAACCGCATCGCATTATTGGCACCGCCAAGATAACGCCCAGCCACCAGAAACATGATGATTTCTGTTCCCACGCCAATAGCCCAGGCACAGCCGATAAACAGATCGGAATAACCAAGGCTGCGCCAGTAAATCGAGCCAAAGGCATTGAGCATCGCATGGCTGCTTTGCACCAAGGCGGCGGCCACCACCACCATCAGCACAAGGTCAAACCGGTCAATTTTCTCGCGCGGGGGCTTGGCAATCACGACGGAGGCGCGTTTTTGGCCGCCAAGCAGCAAATCCATCGCCGCAAGCGCCTGAACCAGAGCGGCCAGCACCAGCAGCCAGATTATGGCCTCTCGCGGCATGATTCCGGCCAGAGCGCCGCTCATCAACATGCCCACAAGCACCAGAATAGAGCCCCATGAGCGGATAACGCCATAATGCAGCTCCGGATCATCCGCCACATGCTGCAAAATCAGCACATCGGAGAGCGGCATCAACGCGCCCTGAAAGAAAAAGGTGAGGCCGGTCAGCACGAAAATCGGCCAGAAGCCATGGGCGAAGGCCAAAGCCACATAGCCCGCCAGTGTGACC
>DAIMHB010000342.1:0-2932 GCA_036723545.1 Beijerinckiaceae bacterium | reverse complement strand
GCAATCTTTATTCCAAGCTCAGCCTGCCGGAAAGCCCGCTGCTCTGCGTGGAGTTTCATGGCTCACATGCCAGCGTTGCGGAAGATTCTGCCCGCTTTAATGAGATTGCAGCGGATCTGGGCGGCGGGCCGTTTCAATGGGCCACACAAGCCGAAGACCGGAGCAAGCTGTGGCAGGCGCGCCATGATGTTTATTGGGCGACGCTTTTGCTGCGCGCAGGCGCGAAAAGCCTCGCCACCGATGTCTGTGTGCCCATCTCCCGCCTTGCCGATTGTGTGGAGGAGACACAAAAGGACATTACCGCCAGCGGCCTGATCGCGCCGATTGTCGGCCATGTCGGCGATGGCAATTTTCATGTCGGAGTGCTTGTGGATATGGACAATCCGGCAGAGGTGGAGAAGGTCGAGGCCTTTGTCGCGCGGCTTGTGCAGCGCGCACTGGATATGGATGGCACCTGCACCGGCGAACATGGCGTGGGACAGGGCAAGATCAAATATCTCCGGCAAGAACACGGCACCGGCGCACTAAATGTGATGCGCCAGATCAAACAGAGTCTTGATCCGCACAACATTATGAACCCGGCAAAAATGCTGCCGGAAGGGTGAATTTGCCCGGAATATGCACATAGACTTTACGGGTCCTATGACTACAGGTTAATATTTGTAAAGGGTGAGCGGATGTTCCCTGTGGCAGGAACATATTTTCGCTTTATCAGGCAAAATTCGAGCAGGAACAGCCAGCATTGCGTGAAAGTCTGACCATTGCCGCCCTTGCGCTTGTTGTTGCGCTGACGGCTGCACTTCTGGGGCCTTATTTTTATGACTGGTCTCAGGCGCGCGGACTCATCGAGGCGCGCCTGTCGCAGTCGCTGGGGGTTGCGGTCAAAATTTCCGGTGCGATGGATGTGCGTTTGCTGCCAACACCCTATCTTGTGGCTGAGAATATCTCCACACACCCGCGCGAAGGCGGCAATGGCGAGAGTCTGGAGCTCAGCTTTCACGCCCGTTCGCTGCGGCTGGAGCTTGCGCCTCTGGCTTTGCTCAGCGGCGATTTCACCTTCACAGACCTGACCTTTGACCAGCCGGATATTGCCCTCGCCTATAATAAAGAGGTGAAGCCCGCCTCGCCCGCCGGTGTTGCAGCGGCGCAATCGATACATTTTGAACATATTGTGCTCAATGAGGGAACCATCACCCTCTTTGACCATGACCATGAAGCCCTCAGGCTGAACCATGTTTCGGCCACGGGCAACGCGCCATCCCTCATGGGCCCGTTCAAAGCCGACGGCTCTTTCGAATCCTCAACCGGGCCGGTCGGCTTCCACCTCAACAGCGGCAAGGTTGAAGACAATCAGCTGCGGCTGAAACTCGCGCTGGCCAGCCAGATCTCTGACCTGACGCTGGCGCTGGACGGCGCACTGGCGCTGAATGAGCCGGACTTTGACGGCACAGTCAAAAGCAGCGGCTCGTTTGTGCTGGCCGGGCAAGACATTCCCTTCGCGCTGGAGGGTGCGGCCCACCTTGGCATTGGCCGCAACACCAGCGAGCATTTCGAGCTTCTGCTGGGCCGTGAGGACTCCCCGCTCAAATTCAGCGGCAGCGCCGCCTATACGGATGGCCCGGCTCGTGGGCTGACCGCCAGCCTGACCGCCACCACACTTGACCTTGATCGCAGTCTGGCGCCCGCTCCCGACCAGTTGCCCCGCCCATCCGATCTGGCGGATCGGCTGCGGCAGGCTGTGAGCGAACTCATGACCCGGCATTCCGGCCTGATCCGCCAGTTTAAGCTGAATATTGACAGCATCATATTGGCGCAGGACAGCCTTGCGGCGGTGCATCTGGCTGCGGATACCACCGGCGCAGCGCCGCATATTCAGCTCTCCGCGCATGTGCCGGCCCATGCGGCTTTCAGCTTTGACGGCACTCTTGAGGCGCACACCCCCGCCACGGATGATCTTGCTTTTGAGGGCAAAAGCAATCTGGATGTTCCGGATACCGTGCGGTTGCAGACATGGTTTTATGGCCAAAGGCCCGCCAATCCGCCGCTTTTCCGCAAAGTGGCCTTCACGGGGCCCGTGCATATAGATCATGGGTTCGAGAGCCCCACGGCGCAGATCACGCTGGATCGCTCCCGCTTGAGCGGCAGCATGGCGTATCATCCGGCGCGCGGGACACAAGGCGGCCAGCTCGCGCTCAATATGAGTTCGGACGATCTTGACCTCGACTCCCTTCCTGATCTGACGGCTCTGCACAGCACTATAGACAGTCTTGACATCAAACTCGATGCGCGTGCGATGACACTGGCGCAATTTGCTCAGGGTGCACTCTCGGCCGGGCATATTCAGCTGGATATGTCACGCCGGGGGGCGGCCACACGCATCAAAACCTTAACTCTGGACTCTGTCGGCGGCTCCAGCCTTTCGGCTTCAGGAAACTTCAGCCCGCAGGCCTCAGAGTTCAGCGCACATCTGAATGCGCCGCAACCCGGGCCGCTCATCAGCCTGTTGCATGTGCTGGTTCCGACACCGCTCATGGCCGCATTCAAATCGAGAGCGGCGGCTCTGTCACCGCTCCAACTCGATATAAAAGCGGAAAAGGGTGAGAATAGCGAGGATATGCTCGCCAACTGGCGCAAATTCAGCCTGAATGGCACATTGGCCGACACAAACATCACCCTGAGCCTGTCGGATAAAGATCACGCGCTGCTGCATCTCGCCTCCCCGCATAGCGCAACACTGCTGGCACAACTGGGGCTGCCAAGCCTGCCGCTCGCCTCATCGGGGAGCGGCGAAGTCACATTAAAGGCCTGGGATCTCACCCAAACGACGCCCCATGTGGACCTCAACGCCCAGATCGCGGGCACAGACCTGAACGCCAAGGGTCTTGTGAGCACGCGAACCCCCTCGTTTGAAGGCCAATGGTCACTGCACAGC
>DAIMHB010000341.1:0-2936 GCA_036723545.1 Beijerinckiaceae bacterium | reverse complement strand
TAGCACTCAAAAGCAAGAGTGCTAACAGCTGACGAGGAGATAGGAACTGCCCGGGAAACTGTCAAGGGCAGAGAAAACATGAATCAGCTCTGCCCTTCAAAAAATATTGGCGCGCTTAAACGTCGTCACCACCAAAATCAGACGAGAAATCGGATGAATCATCATAAGAAGCATCCGCACTCTGGTCTGGTTCATAAGTGTCTGCGGCGGGGGCGGAATTTTCTGTGTAATAATTATTCACAATGGTTTCGCCGCCCGTGGGCGATATGCCATAGCCGCCCATGCCAAAACCACCCATGCCATGGCCACCGGAAAACAGGCTGGACACGCCTTCGGCCAGCAATACACCGCCCGCCACGCCGGCGGCTGTGTGCAAAGCCCCGCTCAGAAAGCTGGTGGGCGCAGCGGGTGCGCCCCAAGGGCCGGGTTGCGGCGCGGGCTGCGGCGCATATTGCGGCTGCGGGGCATAGGCCGGTGGTTGCTGCGGGGCAGGCGCGCCAAACAGGCTTTTGCCAAGGCCACCCAGAAAGCTGCCGCCGCCTTGCGGCTGGGCCTGTTGCTGCACCTGCTGCTGCAACTGCTGAATTTTCTGATTTGCAGCGCTCAGGGCCTGTTCCTGAATCAGCACCGTCTGGGCCAGCACATAGGCCGCGCCGGGGGTCTGCACCATAGCTGCATTGATAAAGGCATCGGCCTCCGCATCTCTGGGGCCAATATTTGCGGCGCGGATACGGTCAAAAAGACCGGCAAGAAGCTGTTTTTCGTCGGGGGTCATAGGTCTCTCCCAAAAGGCGCGGTTGAACCGCACCCCTATATGGGGGTGAAAAATGACGAATCCAAGACCGGCATGGCTTTATCCAGCGTGCTGGTCGTCACCCCTCACAACCCCGCCAGCTCAGCGGGTTTTTCACCGCCATAGGCCCAGTTGAGCAGCGCCACCGTATGCACAATCGGAATGCCGGTGCCCTTGGCAATTTGCGTCAGGCAGCCGATATTGCCCGCCGCGATCACCTGCGGTTTGATCCGCTCAATGTTCTTCACCTTGCGGGCGCGCAGCTGATTGGCAATTTCCGGCTGCAAAATATTATATGTCCCCGCCGAGCCGCAGCAAATATGGCCTTCCGGCACATCTTTCACGGTAAAACCGGCCTGACTGAGCAGAGTTTTCGGCAGAGTGGTGATTTTCTGGCCATGCTGCATCGAGCAGGCGGAATGATAGGCCACCACCATATTTTTCGACGGCTGTGCAGGCAGGTCAAGCGTGGCCATAAATTCGGTAAGGTCCATCGCCAGCGCCGACACTTTCGCGGCGCGTTCGGCAAAGGCGGCGTCATCCCGCAGCATGAAACCATAATCCTTGATCGTGGTGCCGCAACCCGAGGCGGTGATGACAATGGCATCAAGCCCGCCCTTCGCCATTTCCTGCTCCCAGGCCAAGATATTGGCGCGGGCCATGGCAAGACTGGCCTCCTCTTTGCCCATGTGATGCGGCAGCGAGCCGCAGCAGGTCTCGCCCTTGGCCAGCACCACCTCCACGCCAAGACGATTGAGCAATTCAATGCTGGTGTCATTAATGCCCGGCATCAGCACTGGCTGCACACAGCCATTGAGCAGCACCACGCGCTTTTTGCGCTGCTCAACCGCATAAGTGCCAATTTTATAGCTGGAGCGGGTGGGCAGTGTGGCGGGTGCAAGATCCACCATCGCGGCCATGCGCCCGCCAATCACCGGCAATTTGGACAGCAAAGGCTTGAACGGCTTAGCCAATACCGCGCCCAGCAGCGCAAAGCGGAAGCGGTTGGGATAGGGCATCAGCGCGCCCAGCAGCCCGCGCAAAAAGCGGTCACTCCACGGGCGCTGATAGGTTTGCTCAATATAGGCGCGGGCATGATCCACGAGGTGCATATAATGCACGCCGGACGGGCAAGTGGTCATGCAGGAGAGGCAGGAGAGGCAGCGGTCAATATGTTTGACCACCTCTTTTGTCGCCGGTTTGCCGTTCTCCAGCATGTCCTTGATCATATAAATGCGGCCACGCGGACTGTCGAGTTCGTCGCCCAGCAGCAGATAAGTCGGGCAGGTGGCGGTGCAAAAGCCGCAATGGACGCAGGTGCGCAGGATTTTTTCCGACGCCTGCATATGGGAGTCGGCCAGTTGCGCCGCGCTGAAATTGGTCTGCATTTTATAGTCCCGAATACATGCGACCCGGATTGAGCTTATGCTCGGGGTCAAAAGAGGTTTTGATGCTGGCTGTCAGCGCCATCAGGCGTGGGTCGAGAGGCTGAAACACCGCCTCCGTCAATCGCACATCCTGCGGCGCGCGGATCAGCGTTGCATGGCCGCCATAGGTTTTCACCGCATCGCGCACCGCCTGAACATACGGCGCGGGCAGCGAGAGCCAAATCAGCCCGCCACCCCAGTCATAATAATGCCTGCCGCCAAGAGATTTGAGCGCCGCCATCAGTTTTGGCCCGGACTGCGGCGCGGTGGAAATACGCCAGATGACATTCTCGGGGGGCGCGCTGACAAACTCCACATCGAGCACCCCGCGCCACAGCCGCGCCGAATCCTCGCCCTCCAGCACATTGGTCTCTTTATGGGCAGCAAAGAGCTTACGCAATTCACCCACACGATAGGCAATGGATTCGTCAAAATTCTCCAATCTTATCAGGGTGCGCGAAATATTGCGCCCCAAGCCGAAGGGCAGATGCGCCGCACCGCTCACCTCAAAGGGCGAGCCCAGCGCCTGAGAGAGAACATCCACGCCCTGTGCATCCTCAAGCCCTTTGATGACAAAGGTCACGGCCTTTTGCGGGCGCGGCAGCAGCTTGATGGTGACTTCCGTAATCAGCGCCAAAGTGCCATAAGCGCCGCAATTCACCTTGACAAGATCAAGTCCGGTGACGTTTTTCATCACCCGCCCACCGGTTTTGACC
>DAIMHB010000340.1:0-2952 GCA_036723545.1 Beijerinckiaceae bacterium | reverse complement strand
GCGCCCTCATAGGGCAGCGCCCCGAATATGCAGCGCCCGACCTGCTCCTGCCCGGCCCCGCGCAAGCCAACAAGGCCAAGAACCTCGCCTTTGCGCGCTTCAAACGAGACAGGCCCGGCATTATGTGTGGTGACAGCGTCAAGTTTCAGGCTGACAGCCCCGTCACGCCGGAGGCCGCGATGATAAAGCTCCGTCACCTCACGCCCGACAATGAGGCTGACCAGCTCCGCCGGAGTGGTTTGAGCGACAGGCTGGTCGCCCACCAGCCGCCCGTCACGCAATACGGCGACGCGATCGGCCAGACGAAAAATCTCATCCAGCCGGTGCGAGACATAAATCATCCCCACGCCGCGCGCCTTCAGCGAGCGCAGCACCGTAAACAGACGCTCAACCTCATCCGCCGGAAGGCTGGCCGAGGGCTCGTCCAGCACCAGCACATCAGCCTCCGCCGCCAGCGCGCGGGCAATGGCCACAAGCGATTTTTCTGTCCGGCTGAGGTCCTGCACGCGGCAGGAGGGATCAAAATCACATCCGACCAATTCCAGTGCCGCCGCAGCCCGTTGTTCAGTGGCGCGCCAGTCGATCATGCCGCCGCTGCGCGAAAACCCCTGCGCCAGACCCACATTTTCGCCCACGCTCATCCATTCGATTAAACCGAGATCTTGATGGATGAAGGACACGCGCTGTTTTTCATGCGGACGGGCGGTGCGATGACGATAGGGCTCGCCCCTGAACAGAATGCGCCCCTGATCCGGCTCGTGTATTCCGGCAAGAGATTTGATCAGCGTGGATTTGCCCGCGCCATTTTCGCCGAGCAAGGCCAAAATCTCGCCTTCGCCAAGCGAAAGCGTCACACCTTTAAGTGCGACAGTTCCGCCGAAACGCTTGACGACATTTTCGAATGCAACAAGTGGCGTTGACATTCAGTCCTCCCCGATGACGCAGCCGCATTCCGGCCCGTGTCGAATTTTGTCAGTGATCTGATGTCACTGTTTTATGTTATCGATAACTTTAAGGGCTCGCATGACCCGAGTCAACTGCCAATGCAGGGGCCGCATTAATTGCCGTCCAGCAGCCGCATCACTTCCGAATTGTCCGCCGGGCCAAGGCCGCGCGCCACCAGCAGGCGCTGGATGTCGGTCACCAGATGCGTGACCGGCAGGGCCAAGGCCGCCTGCAGGGCAAAGGCCTGAACGGAATTGAGGTCCTTGAGCATATTGTTGATGCTGCCGGTGGGCGAAAAATCACGGGCGGCAAATTTGGCCATAAATTCCTGCATGATGCGGCTGTCCGCCCGCCCTCCGGCCAGACAGGCCGGAATTTTCGCCGGATCCACGCCACCCGCCTCGGCCAGTTTCACCGCTTCCGCAACCGCCTGAAACAGCACGCCGCACAAAAGCTGATTGACCAATTTGGTGGTCTGGCCCGCACCGGACGGGCCCATCAACGTGTAATTGGCACAAAGATCCTGCATCACGCTGCGGGCGCGTTCAAAGTCCTCCGGCGCACCGCCAGCCATCACGGTCAAACTGCCGCTCAGCGCGCCCGGCACCCCGCCGGAAAGCGGACAATCAACCCAGTGCATTCCGGTGGTCTGCGCCAATTCACCGGCCATGCGGCGGGTGGCGGCAGGATCAATCGACGACATATCGATCAGCAGTTTCGAGGCATTGGCCTGTTCTGCGATGCCATGAGCAGCAAAAACAGCCTTCTGCACAATATCCGCATGGTTCAGGCTGAGAATGACAAAATCAGCGGCCTGCGCCGCAACCGCTGGCGAGGGGGCAGAATGAACCCCTTTGTCCACCAGCGCGGCAACCTTCGCCGCATCAATATCAAAAACCGTAACGGAGTGCCCGCAGCCCAGCAGGCGGGTGGCAATGGCGCTGCCCATCAGGCCCGCACCAATAACGGCAATCTGCTCAGCCATGTCGTCTCTCCCCCGTGGTGAGCTGTGCCAAGATTTCGGCCAGAATCATCTCCGGCGTCTGTCCGGCATCACATATAAGCGCATTTTCATCCGAATCCGGCACTTCCAGCGTGGCCAACTGACTGGCCAGCAAAGACGGCGGCATGAAATGACCCTTGCGCTGACACAGCCGTTGCGCCAGCAGTGCCTCGCTTCCGGCCAGATAAATAAACAGAACCGGACGCCCTGCCGCATCCATAATGGCCTTGCGATAGGATTTCTTCAAAGCGGAACAGGAGGCAAAACACATCTCTGCCTGCGCCATGGCCTGTCCTACCTCTGCCAGCCAGGGCCAGCGGTCACTGTCCTGCAAGGGAATGGCGTTTGACATTTTCTCCACATTGGCCTGCGGGTGCAACGCATCGCCCTCGACAAAATGCGCCCCGAGTGCATGTGCGAGCCGGCTGCCAATGGTGCTTTTGCCACATCCGCTCACCCCCATGACAACAATGGCGGCCATATCACAACACCGAAGTTATGCCGCCATCTACATAAAGGATGTGGCCATTGACAAAAGATGCCGCATCACTGGCCAGAAAAATCGCAGCGCCGATCAGCTCCTCGACATTGCCCCAGCGCCCGGCAGGGGTGCGCTTTTCGAGCCAACCCGAAAATTCCGGATTGTCCACCAGCGCCTTGTTGAGTTCGGTTTTGAAATATCCGGGGCCAATGGCATTCACCTGAATATTATGTCTGGCCCAGTCCGCACACATGCCCTTGGTCAGCATTTTCATCGCGCCCTTGGTGGCTGTATAAGGCGCGATGGATGGCCGCCCCAGCTCGCTCTGGACAGAGGTTATATTGATAATGCGGCCCGCCTTGCGGGAAATCATGTGGCGGGCCACCGCCTGCCCCACCAGAAACGCACTTTCCACATTCACGCGCATCAGCTCGCGCCATTTGGCCAGCGGAAAATCCTCCAGCGACGTGCGGAACTGCATTCCCGCATTGTTGAACAAAATGTCGATCGCGCCGAACTCCTG
>DAIMHB010000339.1:0-2954 GCA_036723545.1 Beijerinckiaceae bacterium | reverse complement strand
CACCGGCAAAGGGGCGGGATGGGTGCAGGGGGGCAAAACCACAGCATCAGGCCCCCAGCCGATCAGCAATTCGGGATGCAAAAGCGCAGTGGCGCTGTCCGGCCGCGTGCCGGTGCGCCCCAGCAGTTTATTTGTTTCAAAGGATAAGTTCCGCGTGGCCTTGGGGCTGTCCAGCAAAAGCCTGAACCCGTCAAATCGCAGATATTTCTTCCGTTTGAAGGTCAGGCGGCTGCGGATAAATGTCTTGAACGAAGCCCATGGATCCAGAGCTTCAATGAGCAGATCGTCTGACCCTATGCGCAGCGGCACAGCCCGCACACAGGGCGGGATGAGCCAGCTCGCCTGATCGCCGTTGGGCAGATACACAGGCCTTTCATCAGTGCCACACTTGTAATTGAGACGCAAAACAGGCTGGGTTTTGGCATCTCTGGCCGAGGTCAGCCGATAAGCCCTGAAACAAGTTATTTTGTGCCAGTTTAAGGCTTTTGCTTTCAGGGCCTTGGAGAGTGCAGCATCTGCCATTCGTATCATTTACCATTTATAGACCGAAGGCCGCTCGGCAGCCTTCCTTTTCAACCCCAACCTGCGGCTTCTGACCGCACAAAAGCAATACGCATCATATTGGTGGCGCCGGGTGTGCCAAAGGGAACACCAGCCACGATGATAACGCGGTCTCCCTCTTTGGCAAAGCCCTCACGGCTGGCAAATTTGCAGGCACGTTTGGCCATATCATCCACATCATGCGCATCTTTGGTCACGACGGCATGAACACCCCAGACGAGACAGAGGCGGCGGGCGGCATCGCGGTTTGGTGTCAGGGCCAGCACGGGCGGCTGTGGCCGCTCGCGCGCCAGACGAAACACGGTGGAGCCGGAGGCTGTCCAGGCCACAATGGCTTTGAGGTCGAGCGTTTCGGCCACATCCCGCGCACCGGCCGCAATCGCATCCGCGCCGGTGGCTTCCGGCTCCGTGCGCTGCGCGGTGATCACTGTGCGGTAAATGGAGTCGCGCTCCACCTCCTCGGCAATGCGGTTCATGGTTTCAACGGCTTCCACCGGAAACTGGCCGGAAGCACTTTCAGCGGAGAGCATCACAGCATCCGCCCCCTCAAACACGGCAGTGGCCACATCGGAGACCTCCGCGCGGGTGGGCACGGGGGAGCTGATCATCGATTCCAGCATTTGTGTCGCCACAACCACCGGCTTGCCTAGGCGGCGCGCCATACGGGTGATGCGCTTTTGCAGGCCGGGCACTTTTTCCAGCGGCATTTCCACGCCAAGGTCGCCGCGCGCCACCATCAGCGCGTCTGAAATTTCCATAATTTCGGCAAGGCGGGCAATGGCCTGCGGTTTTTCGATCTTGGCCAGCACCAATGCGCGGCCTCGGGCGATTTTCTTGACCTCGGCCACATCCTCGGGACGCTGCACAAAGGACACGGCAATCCAATCGACACCCTCGTTCAGGGCGGCATCAAGGTCAGAACGATCCTTGGCGGTCATAGCCGACATGGGGATGGTGGTGTCGGGCAGGCTGACACCCTTCTTGTTGGATACACGGCCCGGCACCGTCACGCGCAATTCGGCGCGCCCCTCGCTGACAGAGGTCACATGCAGGGACACTTTGCCATCATCAATGAGAACAATATGCCCGGGCTCCAGCGCCTTGAGAATTTCCGGATGCGGCAGATAAACGCGGGTGGAATCTCCGGGTGTCGGGTCCGAATCAAAGACAAAAGTTGCGCCCTTCTCAAGGGTGAGGCCGCCCTCGGCAAAGGTGCCGACACGCAGCTTCGGCCCCTGCAAATCAACCAGAATACCGATAGGCCGGTTATATTCCTCTTCCAGCGAGCGGATCATGCGGATGCGTTCGCGCATTCCGTCATGGCTGGCATGGCTCATGTTGATGCGGAACACATCCACCCCCGCAACAAACAATTTGGCGAGCACCTCGCGTGTATCCGAAGCCGGCCCAAGTGTAGCGACAATTTTACAGCGGCGAAGGCGTTTCATGGGTTCGTCCTTTAGTCTAATAAACTTTTGTTATTGTCCGCTAATCGGCTTTGAGGGATCGGTCAACTGCACGGTCCAGTTTTTTGCATCTTTACCGGTATCAATCTCAAAAAATCCGGTGCGGTCATGTCCATTGGCATAGCAATCCTTGCGGCCCTCGATTTTGAATTCGCGGTCGGAGGTGCACATAAAGGTTTTGCCCTTCCATTCACCGCCGCGCTCATCCATTGCATAGACATAATAAAACTGTTCGGCCAGCGGCCCGCGCAGCAGGGCCTCGCATACACCCGGCTTGAGATTCCACCAGCCTTCCGAAATCCATTTATCCTGATCAAGATAGGCCAGCGCCACAGAAATGCGGTTGGAAGAATTGTTGCAGATGCGAAAATCCGCCCATGCCGACTGGGTCATTGCGCACAGCGCAACACAGGCGCCAGCCAGCAGCGCCGCCAATGGGCCTGGCCGTAGCCGTTGCGCGGGTTCAAACCGTTTCATAGCAATATCCATAATCATGCACGTCTGTCTTATAAAAGCACTGTTGGATCTGCGGCTTATTCTGTCAACGCATATTCTGAAAGGCCTTTTGGGACAGAAATCCGGTCTTTGCGTGGTTTGGCCACCCAGATTCCCAGCAAGATACACAAGCCACCCAATATTTGTATGACAGCAAGACTTTCGCCCAAAATCAGCCAGCTCAGCGCCGCAGCCGCCACCGCCTCAAGAAAAATCACCAGCGACGAAAACACGGCCGGCAGTCGCCCCAGCGAAAAAGACAACAGCCCCTGCCCGCCCGCATGGCTCAGCCAGGCCAGCCCGAACATCGCAGCCCAGCCGGACACAGAATGGGGCAGCATATGCCCCTCCCAGAAATAGGCCGGAAAAAACAGCAATACCGCACTGATGAGCGTGACCTCCAATGTGATACGCGCCGCCGAACCATTGCGC
>DAIMHB010000338.1:0-2957 GCA_036723545.1 Beijerinckiaceae bacterium | reverse complement strand
AGGTTGAAGAGGCTCTTGCTGCTGGCGACTCAGCCGCTGCTGCCGCTGCCCTCAAGCAGGCTGAACCTGTGATGATGCGCGCCGCACAGCGCGGCATTGTGATGAAGAACACCGCTTCGCGCAAAGTCTCCCGCCTGACCATCCGCGTGCAGGCGCTGGCCAAGAAGGCCTGAATTTTCGGTTCATTCCGACAGACATTCAAACCGGCTGCGTTGCGGCCGGTTTTTTGTTGTTAAAGGCCCTTTTAATAATTACATTATATTTATGTAAAATAATAAATCACTCTTTTTTAAAATGTGAATTGACATTTTAATGAACGAGGGCCATTTCGATATCAGAATTCTGAGTATAAATGTGATATGATCCAGCCAAAGCATTCAGCCAGAAAAACATGCGGACGGGCCTTGCCCGTTTCGAATATGTTTGCGCTGGGAAAGGGTCTGGCGCAGCGATGAACTATTTTCCGGTCTTTCTCGATCTGCGTGATGCCGACCTGCTGTTTGTTGGCGGAACAGAGGACATACTCGCCAAGCTGCGGCTTGCGTTAAAAACCAAAGCCCGCCTCACCGTGGTTGCCGATGAGGCGGAGGATGAGATCCGCGCCCTTGCGCAGGCCGGACGCCTGAACTGGATGCCCCGTTTTTTTGAACCGGACGACCTGAAACAGAAACGCATGGTCTATATTGCCACCGGCTCACCGGTGGCGGACAGCATCGTCTCCCGTTTTGCCCGTGAAGCGGGCCTGCTGGTCAATGTGGTGGATGATCCGGCCAATTCCAACACGATTACAGCGGCCATGGTGGATCGTGATCCGCTGGTCATTGCCATTGGCACCGAAGGCGCGGCGCCGGTGCTGGCGCGGCGCCTCAAGGCCGAGCTGGAAGAGCGGCTCTCGCCCCGCCTTGGCCGGCTTGTTGCGGCAGCGGCAAAGCTGCGCGCGCGGGTGTCGCATGATCTTCCCTCCAATATCCGCCGCTCGCTTTGGGACAGGTTTTTTTCACCCAAAGGTGAGGCCGCTGAATTGGCGGGCGAGGCGGCGATTGAGGCGCATTTCAACGCCCTGCTGGCGGGTGTGGACGCGCCGCGTCAGGGGCGCGTGATTCTGGTGGGCGCGGGCCCGGGTGACCCTGAACTTCTAACCCTCAAGGCGCGCAAGGCGCTGCATGAGGCGGATGTCATTCTGCATGACCGGCTGGTGGACCCCCGCATTCTGGAACTGGCCCGCCGCGAGGCCAGAATGGTCGAGGTAGGTAAAACATCGGGCAAAGAGTCCTCATGGAAACAATCCGAGATTGAAGCCCTGATGATTGAGGAGGCGCGGGGTGGCGCCACCGTCATCCGCCTGAAAAGCGGCGACCCCATGGTGTTTGGCCGCGCCGATGAGGAAATTGCGGCGCTGGAGGCTGCGGCCATTCCTGTCGATGTTATTCCGGGCATCACCGCCGCGGTTGCGGCCAGTGCCGCCCTGAAGCAGAGCCTGACCCGGCGCGGGCGCAATTCAAGTTTCACTTTGCTCACTGCGCGCGATATGCAGAGCTTTGCCGAATATGACTGGCACAGCCTCTCGGCCAAGGGCAGTGTATTTGCCATTTATATGGGTGTGGAGGCCTGCGCCTTTGTGCAGGGGCGCTTGCTGGCGCATGGTGCCGCCCCCGATACGCCGGTGAGCATTGTGGAAAATGTCAGCCGCACCCATCAGGTCATCTGCACCGGCACCCTTGATGGATTGTCCCAACTGGTGCACAGAGCGGGCATTCATGGCCCGGCCATTATTTTTATCGGGCTGGCGAAAACAGCGTCTGCATCTTTGCCGCAACTGTCACAAGGGGTCGCTTGAATGGCCAAATTCAAACATCCACAAATTCTCATCGCCAATCATCTGCTCGATGGCGAGGTGCTGTTCATGGGCAAGGCGGGCTGGCTGCGCGACCACCGCGCTGCGGTTGTCGCCACATCTGAGGCCGAAGCCGAGGCGCTGCTGGCGCTTGGCAAGGCCGAATTGGCCGCCAATAAGGTTGTCGATGCCTATCTTGTGGACATTGCCATCAGCCCGGACGGCCACCCCGAGCCGATCCATTATCGGGAAAAACTGCGCACGCTTGGCCCCTCTGTCCGGCTGGATTTAGGCAAGCAAG
Source organism: Beijerinckiaceae bacterium (assembly GCA_036723545.1). Taxonomy (GTDB): domain Bacteria; phylum Pseudomonadota; class Alphaproteobacteria; order Rhizobiales; family Beijerinckiaceae; genus JANXSV01. The sequence continues at coordinate 822 of DAIMHB010000338.1, read as the reverse complement.
CGACCAACACCGAATTTGGAGATATTTGACATGAATATCGCTGTTACGCCGCCCCGCAGCAATGCCCCCCGCGCCGCCATGTATTATTACGATACATTTGACCGCGACTTCGTGAATGAGCGCGTGGCCCAGTTCCGTGATCAGGTGCAGCGCCGCGTTTCAGGCGCGCTCACCGAGGAGGAGTTCCGCCCGCACCGGCTGATGAACGGGCTTTATTTGCAGCTTCATGCCTATATGCTGCGCATTGCCATTCCCTATGGCACACTGGCCTCGAACCAGATGCGCCAGCTCGCCATGATTGCCGATAGATGGGATCGCGGCTACGGCCATTTCACCACCCGTCAGAATCTGCAATTCAACTGGCCCAAACTCGCTGATGTGCCGGATATTTTGCAGGCTTTGGCCGAGGTGGAGATGCACGCCATTCAAACGTCCGGCAACTGCATCCGCAATGTCACGGCTGATCATTTTTCCGGCGCGGCAGCGGATGAGATCGAGGATCCACGCCCCACCGCCGAGCTGATCCGCCAGTGGTCCACCGCGCATCCCGAATATTGCTATCTGCCGCGCAAGTTCAAAGTGGCGGTCACCGGCTCCTCCAATGACCGCGCTGCGGTTCTGCTGCATGACATCGGCCTGCGGATTGTGCGCAACGAGGCGGGCGAGATCGGCTATAGCGTGATTGCCGGCGGCGGTCTGGGCCGCACGCCGATGGTGGGCAAGGTGGTGCGCGACTTCCTGCCGCGCGAAGACCTGCTGGCCTATCTCGCCGCGATTTTAAGCGTCTATAACCGCTATGGCCGCCGCGACAATAAATATAAG
>DAIMHB010000337.1:0-2967 GCA_036723545.1 Beijerinckiaceae bacterium | reverse complement strand
GCGCGGCGGCTGATCTGGCTCAATCCCTTGTTGCGTTTTGACGGGTTCGAGGCCAAAGCGCAGGGCATCCGCACAATTTTGCCGCATGTGTACGAGTTTCGTGCTATTCATAATTTGAGTTCTATGGCGCAACTGGTTGAGGCGCTGGCTGGACAGCCGAAGGGTTTTGCCACAACAGACCCGCGGGTCTGGCTGCGCCGCGCCGCCTGAAAGGATATATCATGCTCAGCTCGGACGATGATCTTTTAAAGCAAGCTCAGGACTGGCAACAGGCAGGCCGTGGTGTGGCCATTGCCACGGTCATTGAAACATGGGGTTCGGCCCCGCGCCCCGTGGGCAGCCATCTGGTGATTGACGACAGTGGCCATTTTCTGGGCAGCGTATCGGGCGGCTGTGTCGAAGGCGAGGTGGTGAGCGAGGCGCTGGATGTGATTGCCTCTGAAACCCCCAAAGTGCTCGAATTCGGCGTGGCGGACGAAACCGCATGGCGGGTTGGCCTCTCCTGCGGCGGGCGTATCAAGGTCTATGTTGAAAAGGTTTTGCCATGAAGCTTGCTCTGCTCACCGCGCTCAATGCGGCGCGCGCGGCGCGTCAGGCCGCTGTTCTTGTCACCAATATGACCAGCCATGCGCAAAGGCTGGTGCTGGGTCATGAGGTGGCGGCGGATGCGCTGGCCGAAGCCCTAGATGGTGCGTTGCGCAGCGGCAAGTCCGGTGTGATCGAGCATGAGGGCACCTCTTATTTTCTCAATGTGCAGGTGCCGCCTGTGCGGCTGGTGGTGATTGGCGCGGTGCATATTTCGCAGGCGCTGGCGCCTCTGGCGGCGCTGACCGATTTTGACATGACCGTGATTGACCCGCGCACCGCCTTTGCCAGTGCCGGGCGCTTTTCTGGCGTCAAACTGCTGGCGCAATGGCCGGATGAAGCCCTGCCGCAGATAGGCGGGCTGGATCGTTACACTGCCGTTGTGGCGGTGACACATGATCCGAAAATTGATGATCCGGGGCTGGTGGCGGCTCTCAAAGCCGAATGTTTCTATATTGGCGCGCTGGGCAGCCGCAAAACCCACGCCAGACGGGTGGAACGCCTCACCGCGCTGGGCTTTACCGAGAGCCAGATTGCGCGCATTCACGCGCCGATCGGGCTGGATATTGGCGCTGTGTCTCCGGCGGAAATTGCCGTCTCCATTTTGGGCGAGATCATCCGCGATTTGCGCAAAAAACCCTTGCGCGATGGGACACATCCATGAAATTCGGCCCTGTTGCGGTGGAAATGGCGGTGGGCAGCATTGCCGCCCATGCCATTCGCCATGAAACATTCACCCTCAAAAAAGGTGATATTGTTCATAACGAGCATATTGCCTTGCTCAAAGCTGCCGGTTTCGACGAAATTATTGTGGCGCAGCTTGGGCCCGATGATGTCAATGAGGATCTGGCCGCGGCGGATCTGGCCCGTCATCTGGCCGGGGCTCATGTGCGGCTGGACAGGCCCTTTACCGGACGGGTGAATTTTTTTGCCGAGGTTTCTGGCGTTCTGACGGTTGATGTTGCGGGTGTTGACCGTGTGAATGCGATTGATGATGCGATCACCTTTGCCACGCTGCCGGCTTTTCGTGCGGTGCAGGCCGGCGAGATGATTGCCACGGTCAAGATCATTCCCTTTGCGGTGGAGCGGGTTTTGCTGGAGCAGGCCAAACAGCTGCCCGCGCTGATCAGCGTGGCGGCGTTCAAGCCGATGCGGGTGGGTGTTGTGTCCACGCTACTGCCCGGTCTCAAGCCCAGCGTGATTGTCAAAACATTGGGCGTCATGCAGCGCCGCCTTGATCCGGCGGGTGCGGTGATTGTGGCCGAGCGGCGCGTGCCGCATGAGGAGACGGCGGTGAGCATCGCCATTGCCGAACTGGCCCGCACCTGTAATCTGGTGATTGTGTTTGGGGCCTCAGCCATCACCGATCGGCGGGATGTGATTCCGGTTGCGCTGGAGCAGTGCGGCGGGCGGGTTGAGCATTTCGGCATGCCGGTGGATCCGGGCAATCTGCTGCTGCTGGGCGAATGCGGCGCTGTGCCAGTGATCGGCGCGCCGGGCTGTGCCCGCAGCCCGAAGGAAAATGGCTTTGACTGGGTGTTGCAACGCCTGCTGGCGGGTCTGCGTGTCAGCGCACAGGACATTCGCCGCATGGGCACCGGCGGGTTGCTGATGGAAATTGTCTCGCGGCCACAACCACGGCTGGGATCCGAATGAGCACAATCGCCGCTATAATTCTTGCGGCAGGGCGGGCCAGCCGCTTTGGCGGGGATGAGTCCAAGGTTCTGGCTCCTTTTGACGGCGTGGCGATGGTGCGGCGTGTGGCGCAGGCCGCGCTGGATGCGGGCTTAACCGCCTATGTTGTCACTGGCTATCAGAGCGAGAAGGTGCGCGCTGAACTGGCCGACCTTCCCCTGAATTTTGTCGAAAACCCGCACTATATGCAGGGCATGAGCACCTCGCTCAAGGCGGGCATAAACGCCCTGCATGAGGATGTGGATGCGGTGATGGTGCTGCTGGCTGATATGCCGAAGGTGAGCGCGGCGCTTCTGCGTGATATGAGCGACGATTATAAAGCACAGCCGGAGGCGGCGGCGCTGGTGCCGGTTTTGGATGGGCAGCGCGGCAATCCGGTGATTCTCTCGCGCCGGTTGTTTGCGGGCCTCATGCAGCTTGAGGGCGATCAGGGTGCGCGCAAATTGTTAGAGCGCACGCCCGATGTTGTTGAATTTCAGGTGGCAGATGCAGGCATCTGCCTTGATATTGACACGCGGGAGGCGCTGGCCCGCCTCAGTTCGGGTCCTCAAGGCTGAACACTTCCGAGGTTTCGTCATAGGCGAAAAGCTCGCCGTAACGGCCCCAGTTGGTCACCGAGCGCAGGGTTGTTTCGGCATATTCCTCGGACATATAATCTTCGAGTTCCTCACGGAAGCGGGTTGAGGG
>DAIMHB010000336.1:0-2979 GCA_036723545.1 Beijerinckiaceae bacterium | reverse complement strand
CTGGCTCAAATCGGCTCCATCCAGCAGAACCTGTCCCGAGTCAGGCATATAAAGCCGCTGCACCAGCTTGGTCAGCGTGGATTTGCCCGAGCCCGACGGCCCGACAATGCCAATCACCTCGCCGGGCCTGATCGCAATCGACAGGTTTTTGAGCACTTCCGGCGATTTAGGACCATAGCGAAACGACACATGCTTGAGCTCAATCGCGCCGCGCGGCGGCGGCAGTGTCATACTAGCTATGGGTGCTGGTTCAACCGGCGCATTCAGAATATCGCCCAGACGGTCAATCGAGATTTGCACCTGCTGAAAATCCTGCCAGATTTGCGAGAGGCGCAAAATGGGCTGGGTTACCTGACCCGCAATCATATTAAAGGCCACCAGCGCGCCCACGCTCAACTCGCCATCAATCACCGCCTTGGCCCCAAACAGCAGCAAAACCGCTGTGGTCAGCTTGCTGACATAAGAAATCGCATTCTGGCCGCCCGCGCCGAGCATGGTGGCGCTGAACCCGGATTTGACATAGGCCGCCAGCCGCTCTTCCCATTGCGCCCGCATCACCGGCTCAACCGCACCGGCCTTGACCGTGTGAATGCCGACAATCGCCTCAACCAGAAACTGCTGGCTCATCGCGCCACGATTGAACTTCTCCTTAACGAGGTCGCGCAAAGGTGGGCGCACCAGCGCGCCGATGATGATATAGAGCGGAATGCTCACCAGCACGATCAGCGTCAGCTTCCACGAATAGGCAAAGAGCACCGCGATAAAAACCAGCGTAAAAAACAGATCAATCGCCGAGAACAGCCCCTGACCGGTGAGAAAATTGCGGATGGTTTCCAATTCGTGCATCCGCGCCACGGTCTGGCCCGCCGAACGGGTTTCAAAATAGCCGAGCGGCAGGCGCAAAAGGTGGCCAAACAGCCGCTGCCCCAGCTCGACGTCTATGCGATTGGTGGTGTGGGACAAGGCATAGGTGCGCAAATATTGCAGCATCACATCAAAAATCCCAATGATGGCAATGCCACCCACCAGCACAAACAGCGTGGAATAGCCCTTGTGGCTCAGCACCTTATCCACCACCACCTGAAAAAACAGCGGCGTCACCAGCGCAAAAATCTGCACGAACAGCGAGGCCAGCAGCACCTGCGCCAAGGGTCGCCGATAGCGCCAGATGGTCGGCAAAAACCAGCGCATTCCAAAATCCGCCGGATGAATGCCTGCCCCGCCCAGCCGCCGGGCAATCAGAATAATCTGCCCGCCGCAGTTCTCCAGCACCGCTTCGGGTGACAACTCGCGATCAGCACGTGTCACCGGGTCCACAACGCGGTAATGGCCTTCCGCATTGGCCCCGCCCAGCACCTGAAAAGAGCCATCTTTCACGCGAATAAGGGCGGGCACCGGCATAGCCTTCAGCCGCTTCAGGGTCACCCCGCGCGCCACCCGCGCCTTCAACCCAACCATTCTGGCGGCGCGCAGCACATCCTGCTCGCCCGCCACCCGCTCACCCAAAGCCAGCTCTTTGGCCAGATGCGCAGGGTCCGCCGCAATCCGGTAAAATGCCGCTATTCCGCATAAGCCGTGAAGGCCGGCGTCTATAGGGCGGGCAGCCATGTTTTGAGATGAATTTATTTCCAAAATTGCCTCATTGGCTTATTTAGTGATATATATTCTAAATATTAGAAATAAATATATTTATAATTGTTAATTTTATTATATTAAAAATTTATTTATATGGAAATATGCATCTCTTATTTCTAATTCTATCTCTATTTTATTCACCATTTAACTGACGATTAACTTTGCTATGCTTAATAATAATTATATTGGTTAATAGAGAATATATTCTTTATGCGTCTGTCTGTTATAGAGTGGCGAAGCGTATGACTCATAAAAAAAGCCAGATATCAGGCTTTCGATCCGGGCTTTGCAGAACCTGCATCCTGATAGCGATACTTTGTGGCGGTTATTCATCCCTTCAAGCTGAGACATTGCAATCTGCTCTCGATCACGCTTATCTCAACAATGCAAATCTCAATGCGCAGCGCGCCGCAACACGGGCAGCGGATGAAAATGTGCCGAAAGCCACCGCGGGATACAGGCCAGTTGTTTCAATCACCGGACAATATGGCGCGCAAAATGCCAAAAGCACTTATGATCAAGGCTATGGTCTGCAAAATATTGTCACGAACACACAGCCGGGATCCTTAGGCTTGAGTGTTCAGCAGAATATCTGGAATGGCAACCGAACCTATAATAGTGTCGCCCAGGCGCAATCCGGCGTCCTTGCCCAGCGTGAAACTTTGCGCAACGCCGAGCAGAATATGTTTCAGGACGGTATCACCTATTATATGAATGTCTTGCGCGATACGGCCATTTATAATTTGCAGAAAAGCAATATTATTGTGCTCAACGAACAGCTCAGGCAAACAACGGACCGTTTTAAAATTGGCGAGGTGACACAGACTGACGTTGCGCAGGCCGAGGCTGGCCTTGCCAAAGGCCGCTCAGACCAGCTGGTGGCTGAGTCCAATCTCAAAACCAGCATGGCGAATTTTCATCTCATTATTGGCCGTGACCCAGTAAAACTGGAGCCGGTTCAGCCGGCACATATAGGCCTGCCCAAATCGCTTGATGAGGCTTTGCACATTGCTCAGGCTGAGCACCCCGCCATAATTGCCGCTTTGAACGGCGTGGATGCGGCCAATTTAACAGTTAAAATCAACGAAGGCGCACTTTATCCCACGGTCAATCTCGTTGGACAGCTGCAAAAATCGTATAATTCATATGATAATATCAGCGGTTCGCGCTCTTGGGTTGCCTCCATTGTCGGGCAGATTTCCGTGCCACTCTATGATGGCGGCACAACACCAGCGACCATCCGGCAGGCGCGGGAAATGGCGGCGCAGCAGCATTATCAGGCCGATTATCAGCGCGAACAGGTGCGCGCGGCTGTTGTATCGGCTTGGGGCATAGTGTCCAATT
>DAIMHB010000335.1:0-3009 GCA_036723545.1 Beijerinckiaceae bacterium | reverse complement strand
ATTCCGGCCGGCTGAGTGAGGCGGCCATTGTGCGCACGCTGGATGCGCTGGCCGTGTGCGGCGAAAAAATGGAGATGCGCGGCGTCACCCGCGCCCGGCTTGTGGCCACCGAAGCCTGCCGGATGGCGGCAAACGGGCAGGAGTTTCTCGATCGCGTTTATGAGCGCACCGGTCTGGAGCTGGAGATCATCGACCGCGAAACCGAAGCCAAGCTGGCCGTGGCCGGTTGCTCGACACTGGCTGATCCGGAAGCCGGTTCTGTGATTATTTTCGATATTGGCGGCGGGTCTTCTGAAATCATCTGGCTGGAAAAGGAGCCTTTGTCGCCGGCCAATGGCCGTTTGCGGGCTTGGGCCTCGCTGCAGATGGGCGTTGTGTCTCTGGCTGAGAAATTTGGCGGCATGGATGTGTCTCCGGCCACCTATGAAGCCATTGTCCGCCATGTTACCGAAAATATGCGCGATTTTATCGGGGCTACGGCAGATTTGCAGCGCTGTGCGCGGTTTCATTTGCTGGGAACATCCGGCACGGTGACCACCATCGCGGGCATTCATCTCAATCTGACCCGATATGACCGTCGGCAGATTGACGGGCTCTGGATGAACAATGACGAAGTGGATGGCGCTATCGAACGTTTGAAGGCCATGTCCTATGAGGAGCGGGTGAACAACGCCTGTATCGGGCCGGACAGGGCTGACCTTGTGCTGGTGGGCTGCGCTATATTCGAGGCTATCCGCCGGGTATTTCCGGCAAGCCGGACGCGCATTGCGGATCGGGGATTAAGAGAGGGTATTTTGACACAAATGATGCGTATGGATCGTGTCTGGGATGGTTCGGTTTTTGGAAGGACATATCCGTGACGCAAAAATCTGGCACAGGCCGCGAAGGCGGGCGCTCGCTTAAAGTGCGGGTTAAAACCGCCCGCAAACGCACATTGTCCTCAACCATCTGGCTGGAGCGCCAGTTGAACGACCCCTATGTGGCTTTGGCCAAACGGGAGGGCTATCGCTCCCGTGCGGCGTTCAAGCTGCTGGAAATGGATGATAAATATAAGCTGCTGCGCCCCGGCATGCGCATTGTCGATCTGGGCGCCGCGCCGGGGGGCTGGTCGCAGGTGGCGGCCAAGCGGGTCAATTCTATTGCCGAGGGGCATGGCCCTGTCGGGCGGGTGATCGGCATTGATCTGCTCGATGTTGACCCGATTGATGGTGTCGAATTCACGGTGATGGACTTTCTTGATTCGCCTGCGCCGGAGCGTTTGCGCGCCATGCTGGCCGCGAACGGGGGTGAGGAGCGCGCCGATGGCGTGATGTCCGATATGGCGGCCAATACCACCGGCCATAAAAAAACCGACCATTTGAAAATTATTGGTCTGGCCGAGCTGGCCATCGAATTTGCCCGCGAAGTGCTCGCTCCGGGTGGTTTTTTCGTGGCAAAGGTGTTTCAGGGCGGCACGGAGGGCGAGCTTCTGACCAATCTGAAGCGGGATTTTGCCACGGTGCGCCATGTGAAGCCGGAGGCGAGCCGCGCCGGTTCTGCCGAGCTTTATGTTCTGGCCACAGGTTTTCGCGGCTGAGATAAAAATGTTACGATTAGCGCTTGCCACGGCGCGATCGTGCCAGTATAGACACGTCACTCGCAAGCGAATGCGTCTTGTGGTGGTGCAAATGCGGCGTTCGTCTATCGGTTAGGACACCAGCCTTTCACGTTGGGAAGAGGGGTTCGATTCCCCTACGCCGCGCCATCACTCTGCTCAGGCCAAACCATTGCAGGGCAAAATTTCAGGTGAGTGATTTGCCGTAAACTCTGTAATTGATTGGGCGAGTGCTGACATGACCATGATGATCCTGCTTTTTGTGGCTGCGCTTTGGGCTGGTGCCCAGAATGCTTTGGCTGGTGGCGGCTCGTTCATAACTTTGCCGGTTCTGATTCTCTCTGGTCTTGATCCGCGCGCGGCCAATATTGCCTCCACCGTGGCGCTGTTTCCCGGGCAGGTGTTTACCGGCCTTGCAGGGCGCAAAATGGTGTCCGGCACCAAGAGCCTGCCCTTTGCTGCATTGTTTGCCCTCAGCATTGTCGGGGGCGCTGTTGGCGGCATTTTGCTGCTGGCCACCTCTGAAAGTTTTTTCGCCAGTCTGGTGCCCTGGCTGGTGCTGTTTGCCACCACCATGTTCGGCTGGGGCAGTTTTGGCCCGAAAACGGCCACATCCACCAAGGATCTTGGTCTCTGGGGCACGGCTTTTGCTCAATTTATGATTGCCATTTATGGCGGTTATTTTGGCGGCGGTATCGGTTTTCTGATGCTGGCGGCGCTGACCATGGCCGGGCTGCCGGTGCGTAATGCCGGTGCAACCAAAAATATGCTGGCGGGGGTGATGAATGCCTCTGCCGTGGCCATATTCATTTATTCTTCGCCCATTGCCTGGGAGCGGGTGCTGGTGCTGGGCATTGGGGCCATTCTGGGCGGCCAGCTGGGTGTCTGGATGCTCAAGCGCGTCAATGAGAGGCTGCTACGCATTGGCATTGTCGCTATTGGCATCTTACTCACGATCGGCCTGTTTATCCGCAGCCACTGACCGGCCTTCGGCCAGAAAATCTCTGGCCATCTCCACAGTGTCCGCCACGCTCAAGCCGCGCCGCGCCGGATCGGCCAGTGTGCCGTGATCATAGCGTTGCAGCAATTCAATGATTTTGCTGTGAACACGGGCCAGAAACAGGGTTCGCCCCTGCGACTGAAGCTGTTGCCGGAGTTCTGCCAGCGTGTCGGCTGCGGTGCTGTCAAAATCCGGACTTTCCTCAAGGCTGAGTATGACGACGCGCGCAGGGTGGTTTTGCAGTTTTGTCAAAATGCGTGCGCTGAACCCGTCCGCATTGGCAAAAAACATTGGCCGGGCCGGACGCAGAACAATAATGTCCGCTTCGGTTCTGGCCTCCGGATAATGGGCCAGATCGACAAAATCATGGCTGTCGCCCAACTGGCCCAGCGTGCTGACCACCGGCTGCGCCAGC
>DAIMHB010000334.1:0-3026 GCA_036723545.1 Beijerinckiaceae bacterium | reverse complement strand
CGATGATGCTCTTGTAGCGGGCTTCATCCTTGGACTTGACATAGTCCAGCAGGCTGCGGCGCAGCGACACCATCTTCAAAAGGCCACGACGGGAATGGTTATCCTTGACATGGGACTTGAAATGGCCGGTCAGGTTGTTGATGCGCTCGGTGAGAATGGCCACCTGCACTTCCGGCGAACCGGTATCACCCGCCTTTGTGGCATATTCCTTGATGAGGGCGTCTTTGCGCTCTGCGGTAATCGACATCAGATGTTCCTTTAAGGTTGAGATATTTAAGTGTTTTAAGCCTGATTCTGGCCCATCCGGGATGTCGTCCAGCATGGGTCATGATCAGACTGCGGCCTGCCTCTGTGCAAACCTGCGCGGCTTATAATGGAAAGGGAGAGGTTTGGGAAGGGGAAAAGCATGAAACCTCTTGTTCCCATAGCGGGAATATGCTAATAAAAATTTATGCAAATCATTGCAAAAAGAACGTTGAAACTGTTTTGGGAACAGCACCCGCAAGCGGAAGCTCCGCTGAAAACCTGGCACGGGCTTGTGACAAAAGCCGATTGGACGGGCCCGCATGATGTGAAGCAACAATTTGGCTCAACTGTCGATTTTATAGCCGATAACCGGATCATTTTCGATATTGGCGGCAATAAATATCGGCTCATTGTTCATGTCGCCTATAGGTTCAAACGCGTATTAATCAAATTCATCGGCACCCATAAAGAGTATGACACGATCAAGCCGGAGACACTCTGATGAACATCCGTCCTATCCATAATGAGGCTGATTATGACTGGGCCTTGGCCGAAATCGCACCTTATTTTGACGCGGAGCCACAAGCCGGAACCCCCGATGCCGACCGTTTTGATATATTGGCGGCGCTTATAGCGGCCTATGAAGCACAAAACTGGCCGGTTGCGGCCAGCGACCCTGTCAGCGCTATTATCTATTGTATGGAAATTAAAAATAAAACACAGAAGGATTTGGCGCATCTGCTGGGGTCAAAGTCCCGCGCCTCGGAAATTTTAAACAAGCATCGCGCATTGACATTGCCAATGATTCATAAACTCAGCGCTGAATGGGGCATTCCGGCGGAACTGCTCATTCCACCTTATCCGCTGATAAAAGTTGCTTGAGTGTCCGCTTAGCCCTTGCCTTTCTCTCACAAATCCGTCATAAGCGCCGCTCGATCCGACCGGCTGATCAGGGCTGCCGTGGCGGATTTTTCGCTTCATAAAGAGACGAACAATGGTGAAAACCATTGAAAAACCCAACAAATCCGCAAGGATTATACAAGGAAGAGCAAAATGCCCAAGTTGAAGACGAAATCGGGCGCCAAAAAGCGCTTTAAAATCACCGGCACAGGTAAAGTTGTCTATACCCAGGCTGGCAAGCGCCATGGCATGATCAAGCGCACTAAAAAGCAGATCCGCAACAAGCGCGGCACCAACATCCTGTTCAAAACGGATGGTGACAACATCAAGAAATACTTCCTGCCCAACGGCTAACCCTTTCAGGAAGCTTTTCCGCTTTTTTCTGACATCTGGAGATCATCTATGGCACGCGTCAAACGGGGTGTAACATCCCACGCCAAACACAAAAAAGTTTTCAAGGCCGCCAAAGGTTTTTACGGCCGCCGCAAAAATACGATCCGCGCCGCCAAGGCCGCTGTCGATCGTTCAATGCAATATGCAACCCGTGACCGCAAGGTCAAGAAGCGTACCATCCGCTCGCTGTGGATTCAGCGCCTGAATGGCGCGGTGCGTGAATTCGGCCTGACCTACAGCCGCTTCATCAATGGCCTTGATCTGGCCGGCATCACCATCGACCGCAAGGTTCTGTCGGATCTGGCGATTTCAGAGCCAGCGGCCTTCGCCTCCATCGTGGAAAAGGCCAAGGCTGCACTGCCCGCAATGGCATAAGCCTCATAGCTATTAAATTTTAAAAACCCGTCTCGCTTGAGGCGGGTTTTTTATTGAGCGTATGGTGATATTATCGCTTGTTCGATCTATTTTATCGCTATATTCTATTTATGAAAACAATCATGTTTTCATTAGCGGCTGCAAAAGACCTAGATGCCTTGCCTGTTGAAGCAAGACAGGTCGTGTCGTCTGCATTAACGAATTATGCACTCACTGGGCGTGGTGACGTCAAGAAATTATCAGGCCGCGAGGGCTACAGGCTGCGGATTGGTCGTTATCGTGTGTTGTTTGATGAAGATTAAACTACGATCCTCGCCATTTATATTGGCAAAAGAGACACAACAACTTACCGGAGAGATTAATGAAAGTTCAGTTTTTCACAACCCCCCAAGGAGAGGACATGGCTATTCTTGCAAAAGCAGATTACGAAACGCTGCTGGCGCGGGCCGCCGAGATCGACGAAGACGAAGCAGATGTTGCTCTCTATGACGCGCGCAAAGCGGAGCAATCCCCCGCCCTGCCCAAAGACATCACCGAGCTTATGCTGCGCGGCATGAGCCTGCTGAAAGCCGTGCGGGTCTCACAAGGCAAGACGCAAATGGAAGTCGCTGATTATAGAATGAACATCGGCCAGGGCTATCTCAGCGATCTTGAGTCCGGCAAGCGCAAAGGCACGCCAGAAACCTTGGCCAAACTCGCCGAAATTTATAACGTGCCGAAAGAATGGTTCCTTTAGACGGATCTCGACATTTGCGCCCGCGCGTGGCAAAAGCGGTGCACATTTGTGTTGAGGTCTTATGTCTGAATTGTCCGTTCTCGAAACCGAAACCCTTGCCGCCATTGCCAATGCTGCCGATGAAGCCGCGCTGCAGGCGGTGCGCCTGAGCGCATTGGGCAAAAAAGGCAGCATTTCGGCGCTGCTCGCCACTTTGGGCAAACTTTCGCCCGAGGAGCGCAAAGCCGCCGGTGCCGCCATCAATGCGCTGAAAGACAGCGTGACGGAGGCCCTCAGCAGCCGCAAAAATCTGCTTAAAACCCAAGCCCTCAATGCCCGCCTAGCCCGCGAGACTGTTGACATCAGCCTGAACCCTCGTGAAAGCGGGCTGGAGACA
>DAIMHB010000333.1:0-3036 GCA_036723545.1 Beijerinckiaceae bacterium | reverse complement strand
GCCTTGAGTGTGGCGCGCTGGTCAGCCGGGCGACCCACTGGGCTGCCGGTCTGTTCGACCACGATAGTTGTTGGAGTTGCAGTGCTCATGTCAGCCCTCACGAATCTGCCGAATCCGCGTCCACGCCCTGACGGCGAGACTGGATTGTCGACACTTTGAGGTTGCGGCGGGCGGCAACAGCACGCGGGCTGTCTTCATGCTTGAGGGCATCGAAGGTGGCGCGCACCATGTTGTAAGGGTTGGACGAGCCCTGGCTCTTGGCCACAACGTCATGCATACCCAGGGTTTCGAAAACGGCGCGCATCGGGCCGCCGGCGATGATGCCGGTACCTGCGGGTGCCGCACGCAAAATCACGCGGCCTGCACCGTGACGACCATTGACGTCATGATGCAATGTCCGGCCCTCACGCAGCGGCACGCGGATCAAACCGCGCTTTGCAGCCTCCGTGGCCTTGCGGATGGCTTCTGGAACCTCGCGGGCCTTGCCGTGACCAAAGCCAACGCGGCCCTTCTGATCCCCAACAACCACCAGCGCAGCAAAGCCAAACCGACGACCACCCTTGACGACCTTGGCCACACGATTGATGTGCACCAAACGATCTACGAATTCACTGTCTACTTTCTCGCGGTCCCGATCGCGTCCGCGACCGCCGCCTTCACCTTCACGTGCCATTTTAAACTATCCGTCACTTAACGCGGCTTATGCCGCTCGCTTCGAAACCAAAAGAGCCGAATGGCTCTTTTGGATATAGAAAAACCCCGGAATGTGCACCGGGGTATTTCCGGATCAGAAATCGAGACCGCCCTCGCGGGCACCCTCAGCCAAAGCCTTCACGCGGCCGTGGTAGTTGTAATTACCACGATCGAACACAACAGCGGTCACACCGGCAGCTTTTGCGCGTTCAGCAATCAGCTTGCCGACCAGTGTTGCAGCTTCAACATTCGCGCCAGTCTTGAGCTGTTCGCGGTTGGTTTTTTCCAGTGTCGAGGCCGAAGCCAAAGTCACGCCATTCTCATCATCAATGATCTGGGCATAAATCTGCTTCGACGAACGAAACACGGACAGACGCGGGCGACCATAGGCCCGGGCCCGGATAGAGCGGCGAACACGCGCCTTGCGGCGTTCTCCGGCTTGTACATCCTTTGCCATAATGGCCACTCCTTACTTCTTCTTGCCTTCCTTACGGAAGATGAATTCGCCCACGTATTTAACACCCTTGCCCTTGTAAGGCTCAGGACCGCGATATGCGCGCACTTCGGCAGCAACCTGACCGACCTGACGCTTGTCAATACCGGAGATCGAGATCTCGGTCGGCTTGGGTGTGACAATCGAAATCCCTTCAGGGATCGGATAGTTCACATCGTGACTGTAACCGAGCGAGAGGCTCAGATTTTTCCCAACGACAGCGGCTTTGTAACCCACGCCGTTGATTTCCAGCTTCTTTTCAAAACCGGCAGTCACACCGATGACGATGTTGTTGATCATCGAACGTGCCATACCCCACATGGCGCGGGCACGCTTGGATTCGGAACGTGGATCAACCGAAACGGCACCATTTTCCAGCTTCACATCAACATCTTCCGGCACAACAAAGGACAGTTCACCCTTCGTGCCTTTAACAATAACTTTCTGGCCTTCCAGACGTGCCGAAACACCGGCTGGAACGACAACTGGCTTCTTCCCGATACGAGACATGGCGTTTTTCCCTTCTCTTACCGTTAGAAGACTTTGCAGAGAACTTCGCCGCCAACATTGTGCTCGCGTGCGGAGTGATCTGCCATAACGCCCTTCGGCGTCGAGACGATGGTGATACCGAGGCCGTTGGCCACACGTGGAAGATTGTCCACGGCAGCATATACGCGGCGACCCGGCTTCGAGACACGCTCGATTTCGCGGATGACAGGAAGGCCGTCAAAATATTTCAGCTCGATTTCGAACTCAGTCCGACCGTTGCCGAATTCCGTGGTTGAATATCCGCGGATGTAACCTTCCTGCTGCAACACGTCGAGAACGTGTGCACGAATTTTCGAACCCGGTGTGGACACCCGGCCCTTGCGACGCATTCCGGCATTGCGGATGCGCGTGAGCATATCGCCCAATGGATCAGTCATTGACATGGGGGCGCTCCTACCAGCTCGACTTGACTAGCCCAGGAACAAGGCCCTTATTGCCAAGTTCCCGAAGCGCAATACGTGACATCTTCAGCTTGCGATAAAATGCGCGGGGACGACCCGTGACTTCGCAACGGTTGATGACGCGGTTAGCTGCCGAATTACGCGGCAGCTCTGCGAGTTTCAGACGAGCGGTAAACTGCTCTTCCATTGTCAGCGACTTGTCGTCGGCAATCGCCTTCAACTTCGCACGCTTGGCGGAATATTGCTTCACCAGTTTTTTGCGATGATTGTTATTTTCAATCGCGCTTTTCTTAGCCATAAATTTCTACCCTCGGGTTGCCGCGTTTGAGCGAAAGCTCACTGCCGGAACGGAAAGTTAAACGCCCGCAGGAGCGCGCGCGCCTCATCGTCAGTCTTTGCAGAGGTGCAGACAATAATGTCCATACCAAGCATAGCTTCAGCCTTGTCATAATCAATTTCAGGGAAAATGATATGTTCCTTGATGCCGAGAGCGTAGTTTCCACGTCCGTCAAAGGACTTTGGATTCAGGCCGCGGAAGTCGCGCACGCGCGGCAGAGCCACAGTGACGAGACGGTCAAGAAATTCATACATGCGGGCCTGACGCAAAGTCACCTTTGCCCCAATCGGCATGTTTTCACGCACCTTGAAGGTTGAAATCGCCTTACGCGCACGGGTGATGACAGGCTTCTGACCGGCAATCATGGCCAGATCAGCGGCTGCGGATGTCACCTTCTTGGTGTCATTGACAGCTTCGCCCACACCCATATTGAGAACGATTTTCTCAATCACCGGCACTTCAAGCGCATTTTTATAACCAAACTGTTCGATCATCTTCTGACGAACAACCTCGTTATACAGAGCCTTCATGCGTGGCACATAGCCCGCAGGCATGGCCGAAGC
>DAIMHB010000332.1:0-3047 GCA_036723545.1 Beijerinckiaceae bacterium | reverse complement strand
CCTTCACCTGCAAAGCATCCAGCAGCTCAATCCGCGCCACATTCAGGCCGGACTGGATGGTGGTGATGGTGGCCTCGCAGGCGGCGCGCACGCTGGGAAATGTGCAGGTGCCCGCCGCAATGGCTTCGGGAATTGGATGCAGTTTCAGAGTGAGTTCGCAGATAAGGCCGAGCGTGCCTTCCGCGCCGATAAAAAGCCGCGTCAGATCATAGCCCGCGGAAGATTTTTTGGCGCGTGAGCCGGTTTTGATGATCTCGCCATTGGGAAGCACCACTTTGAGCGCCAGCACATTGTCTTTCATGGTGCCATAACGCACCGCATTGGTGCCCGAGGCGCGGGTGGAGGCCATGCCGCCCAGACTGGCGTCCGCGCCCGGATCAATGGGGAAAAACAGGCCGGCATCGCGCAAATAGGTGTTGAGCTGCTTGCGGGTCACGCCGGGCTGGATGATGCAGGTGAGGTCTTCCGCCTGCACCGCCAGAATCGCATTCATCTGCGACATATCCACACAAATGCCGCCCCGCGGCGCATTGACATGCCCTTCCAGCGAGGTGCCGGTGCCAAATGGAATAATGGGCACACCATGCGCTGCACAGATTTTGACAATGGCCGCGATTTCTTCCGTGCTCTGCGCAAAAGCCACGGCGTCGGGCGGTTGCGGCGGCGTCCAGCTCAAAATATGGGCGTGCTGATCCCGAATGGCGGCGCCGGTGGCCAAGCGGGCGCCAAGCAGGGCAGAGAGTTCAGCAAGGGCCGCATTGAGCGCGGCTGGGGAGGGAATTTCAGACATTTGGGCCCGGTGATTGGAGAAACAGGCCTCAACTGTAGGGAGGATGTTTGGCAAGTGCAATCTATGTTTGCACGCCACCGCTCTATGGGATCAGGGGCGATGCGGGGTGGTTTATGCGGTTAAAAATCAAAGCTTAATTTTGCCGAGGCGGTTGTCTGTTCAAAATTGAACAGGTCAAGCCGGTTTCCGCTGAAATCAGGATTATGGCTGTGTCCCCAGACCTGCGAGGACAGGCTTGCTTTCAGCGAGGCCGATTTTGAGAATTGATGCAGCAGTGTCGGGCCGACAAAAATCGCCTGACCCAAAAATTGGTCCGGCATAAAGCCATTATAGCTGCGTGAATAATGGGCCTCGACACCGGCAAATGTCGTGTCGAGCACGCGGGCTGTCAGCGCATTTGACCATGTCAATGTGGATTGCCGCTCGAAATCGCCGGTTGCGAGGGTTTTGCCCACCTGCGGGTCAATGCCCAGATTTGTGGCAAACCACAGCCGTCCGTCGATCAGCCGGTAATCGGCAAGCCATTTGAGCTCGCCGTCAAAACTGTCCTGACGCACGCCTTCCGTATCGGCTATGCGCGACCAGCGCGGCTCAAAGGACATGCCGAGGCCAAGCGGGTTTTCGCGGCTGCGTTCCAGAAAGCGGTAGGAGAATTGCGTTGAAAACCCGTCAAAACTGGCGCGGCTGTTGTCATCAAGACCCGGCACATTTTTGACATTGCGCAGATCGCCAAAGGCCGAAACCTCAACACTGAAATCATCCGTCACACCATATTGAACCGAAATTTGCGGGGCACTGACAATATAGCGGCCCTTGCCGGGCAGGCCTGTGGTGTCATCCGTGCCGCGCTTGCCGGATCGTGTTTCCCATGTGGTGCTGAATTCCCGCTCACCTTCAGAGCTTGTGTCTGTGCCATCCGTTGGGCCGAACATATCCTCAGAATCATATTCGATTTTTTCGCCGTTCTTGGGCAAAGAAAAATCGAGGCCCTGTGCGGGCTTGGTCTGGGCTGCGGCGGGCAATGTCAGCAGAATGAGCGCGCCAAGCGCAGAGATAGATTTCAACAGCATTTGTCTATACTTTTGTGCGCATTCATGGGTTATATTGAGTTTTGCATTGGCGACTATTTATTACAAGTGAGGTCTTTGTCCTCCAGCGTGAACACGCTGCTGTCCTTCACAGTTATATTTTTGGCAATACAGACTTTGCCATCCTCATAGGCGAGTTTGATGTCAAATTTGCCGCCGGTGATGCCAGTGATTTTGAGCCGCTCATCATGATCGACAGTGCCGTCGCGGTCATTTTCACATTGGTTGAAGGTGAAATTATTGGTGCCCGCCGGAGACATATAAAACTTGGCAATGGTGGCGCTGGTCAGGTTCCAGAACCGGATGCCTTTGTCCGCAGCCAGCGCGGCAGTGTTCAAGGCTAGGAGCAAGACAGAGGCAGAGAAAGCAGTTTTGAGCATTGCGGTACCCGTGCATGATAAGGAGATCTATGCTATGGGACATAAATTGAGAAACAATAGTGCGAAAGTTCTAGGCCGGTGCGGTTTTTTGCTGATTTTCTCGACTTTTGCCTCGTGACGCCCCACATTTATTGTTCTTGATTCGTGAACTGGATTTTTTCGTGACCGCACCTGCCTCAAATGCCGATTTGTCCTATGTGCCTGCCGAGGGTGGCATTGCCGCGCGGGCGCAGGCGGCTGTGCGGGGGGGCGCAAGCCGCTATCTCGACGGGCTCAATGCCGAACAGCGTGAGGCGGTGGAAACGCTGGACGGGCCACTGCTGATTTTGGCCGGGGCGGGCACCGGCAAAACCCGCGTGCTCACCACCCGCATTGCCCATATTTTGGCGATGGGCAAGGCCCGCGCTCATGAAATTCTGGCCGTGACCTTCACCAACAAGGCCGCGCGCGAGATGAAGGAACGTGTGGCCAAACTGGCGGGGCCGGTGGCCGAAGGTATGCCCTGGCTTGGCACGTTTCACGCCATTGGCACCAAGATTTTGCGCCGTCATGCCGAACTGGTGGGCTTGCGCGCGGATTTCACCATTCTCGATACGGATGACCAGATCCGTCTCTTGAAGCAGGTGCTTCAGGCCGAAAATATTGACGATAAGCGCTGGCCGGCGCGCCAGCTTGCCTATCTCATCGACGGCTGGAAAAACCGTGGCCTGACACCCGATAAGGTGCAGGCGGGCGAGGCCGGTGCCTTTGCCAATGGCAAGGGGGCGCTGCTCTATAAGCTTTATCAGG
>DAIMHB010000331.1:0-3060 GCA_036723545.1 Beijerinckiaceae bacterium | reverse complement strand
GGATACGACGGCGCTTGGCAATGGACTCTCCAATGGCCTTGACCTGACACCGACGGGCAGCGTGATCGGCACAGCGCCGGACGGCACGCCGATAGATAATGCTGTGCTGGCGCAGGGCGATAGGGCGGGGGTTGATCTTGTCGCGCAGGATGGAACCTCTGGTCGATATTTTGTCGACTTAACTCAGGAAGAGGATTTTGGTGGGCATACTTTGGAGAAGCATGTCGGCAAGAGCGATGATTATCTCCTATATCGGATGAATACAGAAGTATATGATTATGGGATTTTTGAAACGCCATTAAATTTTGCAAGTACATTTCCGTCTCTTGGTGCTGCGAATAAACTTGTTAATTCAACTCTTTCACAAAATTCAACTTTTGTTGACGATGTGGCAGCCGGAAACTATGGCAATAATCCTGTAGAAGTCATAAGCCATTTTGACTCACCTACAGGGCGGCAGGCTTTCAGAACCAGTGATAATTCACAGCCACGCCTTCGAGATGTTTTTGGTGTACTTGTAGTAATAAAATATGATCCTTCTGTCCCAAAAGGATTTTATATAAAGACTGCTTATCCAACCAATTATTAGAGGTGCAGCATGAAAATACCATCTAAATTTCAGTTTGTTTTTTATAGATTTTATGACGGGATGTATGATACTTATTCTTCATTTGAAGAAGCTATACCAAATGCAGTTTCTATCAAAGATCCGCAGTTACACGCAGAGTTCAGTGCTTATCTCGACGATTTAACGAGTGGTCAATATACAGTTAAGCAGATTTATGAACTTTGGCTGAATTCTGGATCAGCATATGCACCACGCGATGGCGATGGCGTATTGATGATATTAAAGCTCATGCGGGCTGCAATGGACTGATAATTCAGAGATGTTTATAATGCGCCGTCGCCAGCGGTGTCATGCCATATGCGACTATAGAATCTGCATTTTCTGCCCCGACAGGAAGGTTGGCTATTGCTGATTCTGCAACATCTTCAGTCTATATGCGCGATGTTTACAGCGTAACTGTCTATATTTACTATGATCCCTCAACCCCGTGGCAAACATATCGGGTTCACACTGCCTATCCCTCTTTGCCTTAGGAGAAAAACATGGACATACCAGCCGATGTGATCCGCGTTCCGCCCGAATTTCGCTTTTTATTCATATGGTTTGGACAGCATGTTCCTTACACATTTAAATCTATCGAAGATGCCGCCCAGAAAGAGGTCATGTCTTATCGGCTGAAAGATAATGCTGCCGTGAAAGCCTATCTCGATGATTTGATCAGCGGTCGATATTCGGAAGAACAATTATACAAACTGTGGTTTTACTCAGGAGCAGATGTAGGCGTTGGCCATAATGGAGCTGAAGTTTTGGCTTTTCTCCAATATTTTCGCTCATTGATGGATTAGTTCGGTGCCCTCCGCGAGAGCACGAAGGCGCAGGGCGATGCGGCGGGGGTTGATCTTGCGGGTGCCACAAAGCCTGATCTCACACCCAAACTTCTGACCACAGCCGACGGCAAGCCTGTGCTGAATTATAAAGGCGAACCGATTTATTATCCTGCTGCTTATCCGCCGGATTTTTTCAAAAATGCAGGGGAGCAAGCGGCAAATTGGCGCCAGATGACCATGGCATCTGATTCTCCCATGCAGATACCATTTGAGGATCTCTATAAATTCCGACAAGGTGGTGAGTGGGATATGCAGCGTCTTACCGGCTCAGTTGATGCAAATTATATAGATTATGCAACTGTTGCTATAGGCATTTATGGTCATTCTGCTCAAATTCCTGTTGATGATATATTATATATTCAAAATGCCTATGCAGGCCTTAAATCTAATTTTGGAAATAGTGTTGAATTTGACAAATTTTATACACATTTGCCAGTTAGGAATGTATATAATACTTATAAAGGGTATGAATTTTAATGAGGATGATATGGTAAAAAAATTTATAAAACAATATAAATTTTTAATTTTATATTGTTTTATAATATTATATGCAATATTTGTTGTATTTTTATTTCCATTATTTATTGTTGTATTTTATAATTAAGAAATTTTCTCATATAATTTTGGCTCCGCGATCTCCTGTGGCGGTTGTCAAGTAGCGATAGGGCGGGGGTTGATCTTGCGGCGCAGGATGGCACGGGGTCAAAGGTTGATCTGTTGCAGGAAGAAGCCTTAGGTGGGCATACGATTTCTCAACATGTGGGTAAAAGTGATGAATTTTTGCTCAATCGTGTAAGGGATTTTCAAAATGAGATGCAAGTCAACCAAGGTGTTGATGTTGTTGCGGGCTCATTTTCATCGATCAATTCTGCAAATAATCTTGTAAGTTCAACTTTAGCGCAAAATGCATCTACTGTGGATGCAGTTGCAAATGGTGATCTTTTGAGTACAAAAATTCAGGGGTTTTTCAGTTCTCCAACGGGTAAGGAGGCCTTTGCCTCAAATGCGGTTTCGTCGCCTTATATAAGGGATACTTACAGTGTTACTGCAATATTGAAACATGATGATCGATTAAGTAGTGGATTTTATATTTTAACAGCATTTCCGTCGGCGCCTTACAAATAGGAGCACCCATGCAAGTTCCCGCTCAATTCAAATATATATTTCAATATTTTGATCAAAGCATGTGGTATCTCTACCCTGATTTTGAACAGAGAGCTAAAGCAGCCGTCGAATCGCTTAATTTGAAAGGAAATATTGCAGCAATGGCCTATTTTAATGAACTTATAAATGGCCAGAACAGCGAACCTGAATTGTTAAAATTGTGTTATGGGGCTGGAGCACAATTCATTATAAAAAAAGATGAGTCTATAATTAATTTTTTAAAATTGATGCGGATGTACATGAATTAACATAGCTAATGGAACAATTCGCCAGAGTTTACTTGGAGAACTGGCGGGCGGACTTGGTGATTTGGGCAGCGGTCTGGGTGATCTTGGCGGCGGGCTTGACCCGACCGCGCTGGACAGGGGGCTGGATACGACGGCGCTGGGCAATGGACTCTCCAATGGCCTTGACCTGACACCGACGGGCAGCGTGATCGGC